>JAFGJC010000133.1 GCA_016929305.1 candidate division CSSED10-310 bacterium
CTTCGGAGATATCTATATCTTTTGATAATTCATCAGTAATGACAGCTGCGATTTTCATAAGATGCAACCTGTTGGTCACGCGATCACTCCACTCCGTACGATCCTCTTCGAGAGCTTCAAATCCTTCCGGTAAGTCAAGGGGAGCATCGAGAAATAACGACCCTTTTACATTATCCGGCAATCGAAGATCATCGCGCTTGCGAGATTCTTTGATTAATATAGAATCCTGAGCAAAGTTTATAACGCATTGACGTGCAATCTCCTGAAGTTGTTCAGATGATGTAAATGAATCTATACCACGTTCGACCATTTGAACCTTGATGGCATGAATCAAATCATCTCTGCTGACAGGTTTGCCGTTAATCCATGCGAATACTCCAGGCGTCGGTTGCGAAAAATCGGATACATCAACAGGTGGGCAGCCGGTGATCAAAATAATAACAAGAGTTAATTCAGCAAAGCGCATTCAGTATTTCCTTTAATGAGTAAATCAAATATTCAGGGCGGTCCTGAGTGATAGTTATTTGCAATGTCGCGGGAGGTGAAAATCGGAGGATATGCGAAGATTTCAGAAGCAGACTTGTGATTTTTTCGGGTGGAACCGCCGTTTTTTCATGGAATAATACATTTACATGCTTTCCTTTTGCTTCTATGGAAATGATACCCAATGCCCTGCCAAGTATCCGGAGGAATGACAGTTGGGAAAGATTTTGAATTTCCACAGGCGGATCGCCAAAACGGTCTTTTACTTCTGTTATCAGGTTTTTAACCTGTTCTTCCGTACGAACAGTCGCAAATCTTCGATATATTTCAAGACGGTCCGCGGGATCAGGTATGTATTCAGCCGGCACCATTGCATCAATAGGTAATTTCAACTCCGGATCTCTGAATTCAACAGACGCATCGCCTTTGAGTTCACGAACTGCATCCCGGATCAATCGGCAGTACATCTCATATCCGATAGCACTGATGTGTCCATGTTGATTGGATCCAAGGATATCTCCTGCACCTCTGATTTCCAGGTCACGAGATGCCAGGCGAAATCCAGAACCCAGTTCCATCGCTTCCTTGATCGCCGCCAAACGCTCGCGTGCCGTCACACTGATAGCCGCTGATGCGGGGATCAACAAGTATGCATAAGCTTGCAAGCGATCCCTGCCGACGCGCCCGCGCAATTGATAAAGTTGTGCCAAACCCAGTTTATCAGCTCTATTGACCACAATGGTGTTTACGGATGGAATATCCAATCCTGACTCAATGATCGTTGTCGAAACGAGTACATCAAATTCCCTTTCAAGAAACTGAAGCATTATTTTTTCTAGCTGGTTTTCGGGCATTTGCCCATGGGCAATGGCGATCTTGGCTTCAGGTACCAGTTTCCTCAGCATCTCGGCAAGGGCATATATGGATTGCACTCGATTGTGGACGATATAAATCTGGCCATTTCTGTTGATTTCATCGAGTATTGCATTCCGAATCGTCTCCGTATTGAATTTAACAACTCGGGTTACTATGGGTCTCCGGGATTCGGGAGGTGTGTTGATCAAACTGACATCCCGTATACCCAGCATGGCCATATTCAAGGTACGAGGAATTGGAGTGGCCGTCAGTGTCAGGACATCAGTTGCTGTGCGTAATTTCTTCATTATCTCCTTGTGCCTGACGCCAAAACGCTGTTCTTCATCGATCACAACGAGCCCAAGATCCTTGAAATGTACCATATTGGAAAGGAGTGCATGCGTTCCGATAACGATATCAATCGTTCCATCGGCAAGTCCTTTTTTGACATTTTTTGCATCAGCCGGTTTAAGAAATCTTGATAACATGGCAACCTTGACAGGGAACGCACGGAATCGCTCGGTAAAATTATAAAAATGCTGCTGAGCCAGAATTGTGGTCGGAACCAGTACCGCAACTTGCTTTCCATTGTTAGCAGCTTTAAATGCGGCACGCATCGCAACCTCCGTTTTCCCATAACCGACATCCCCGCAGACCAACCTGTCCATGGGTTTTTCCAACTCCATATCTGTTTTCACATCGGAAATAGCTTTCAGTTGATCTGGCGTTTCTTCGTATTCAAATCCCATTTCAAATTCACGCTGCCATGTATCATCCGATGGATAGGAATACCCCTGTACCACCTGCCGTTCCGAGAAGATTTTCAGAAGCTCAGCGGCAAGTTTGAGCACTGATTCTTTTACTTTCTGTTTCCGGCGTTTGAATGTGATTCCACCCAATTTGTCCATGACAGGTCGTGCACCGCGTGAGGCAATATATCGTTGAATGAGATCGAGCCGTTCGACGGGAAGATATAATTTCTGGTCTTCTGCATACATGATCAGAAGAAAATCCCTCATCCTGCCATCTACCGGAAGTTGCTTTAGTCCCTCATACTGACCTATTCCATGATCCACATGAACGATGAAATCACCGGGTTTCAGATCCTGAAACGACAATCCCGGTTCTAAATCCCGTGCTTTTCGCCATGGCTGTATTTTCTTTTCACCGATAATATCCCGTTCTGTCAGAAAAACACATTTGGAATCTTTAGCAATGAAACCTCTGCTGAGAACACCACCCATGAAAATTAGTTGAGTTCCTGAAAGTCTCAAGATGTCATGACTGGCAGAAAGATCCATTTCCATCTGCGTGATTTTTTCTTCCAAAAGACGCCTGACCGATTCCCTTCGATAGATTATCTGTACGGTATACCCTTGATTAAGCCATTGAAAAACCTGTGTCGAGAAGGTTCGATAGTCGCCCTTGTATTGAGGTACGGAGTCAACCGCCAACTCCTGTATAAATGTTTCCTGTGTGCTGTCATATTCCAACATGTCTATCATTAACGCCGATTTCCCCGGCAGATCTTCTTTGTTTTCATGTGGAAGCAGTGTTCTATCCTCCGCACTAATCATCTCTATTATCCGCCGCGGTTCGACCCATACCGGCAAAGTCTGAAACCCGAGCCAACCCTCAAGTTGCTCCATAAATATTTTGGTTGGGCTGCCGGATCCATCTTTTTTGTCCACTGGCACAATCGTGACAGATTGAATTCTGGATATTGATCTCTGTGTGATCGAATCGAATTCACGTGCGGAAACAACTTCGTCGCCAAAAAACTCAAACCGCACCGGCAACCGATAGATCGGAATAAAAATATCCAAGATACCGCCCCGAAATGAAAACTCACCCGGGTTTTCCACTCTCAGCACACGATGGTATCCATAATCGGGCAGGGATTTGATAAGCAGAGAAACATGACATGTTTTCCCACTTTCAATCGAAATACGTGTCTGGAAAAATTGGTCTTTATCTGGCGCCCGTATTGCAAGAAAAGCGGCGGGGAAAACTGGTACTGCATTAGGATTATTCGAAAGAGCATAAAAAGATCCGGACATATGCGCCTTGAAGACGGCAAGTGACTCTTCCTCCGAAAAATCGAATTGTCGGGGATCAGGAAAGAGAATTACCGTGCCAGTCGACTCCTCCCGCATGACCGGCTCCTGGGTATCGCTCTGATCCCTGAGCATCGCCTGACCTGGTTCAGCCAGAAAGAAACGAAGATTCTTCGCCATATCAACTGCGGTATTTTGATCGGGAACGACAATGAATACAGGTTTCTGCAGATTCCGTTTCAATTCAGCCAAAAAAGAGGCTGTTCCGGTCAAATGAGTACTGACCAGATAAGCTCGCTCTCTGCCGTCTTGAATTATTTGACGGATTTTATGAAATGTTTCTGTCGCCGTCCAAATTGGTTTCATCAGCATAAGTGTTTACACCAAACAACTAATATATTCCAGTGACGTAAAAAGGTTTCATTTTTTTATCATCTGCAAGAGTTGCATTTCCAGATCGTTCTGTTTAGAGTGGCGGATTGTATGCTGCCAGAAGGATACTCCAGAGATCACAGTCAATTCAGCCTTGCCCGGTTTGAACAATGGGCTCAGGAAGCACTACAGGCTCTCCCGTCAAATTTCAGAAACAAAATAGATAATGTAGCTATTTTTGTTCAGGATGAGCCGGATCTCCATCTGCTGCGAAGTATGAAGCTGCCGCGCGGAAGCACACTCTTCGGCGTCTATCAAGGCATACCGTTGAATAAACGGGGTCATTATTATATGAACGTGATGCCGGATCAAATTATTATTTTCAGACGACCTATATTGAGATTTTATCGAACGGAAGCCTCCATAAAAAAACAGATCAGAGACACTCTGATTCATGAGATCGGACATCATTTCGGGATGACGGAATCAGAGATTCAGAATGCCATGGGTTAGCCGGTTTCAAATTTCCTGCGGTGAGTATCCACTCGAGTGAAGTCAGTGATTGGAGTTATCTTTTCGGACTGCAGCCGCCTTTTTACGGTCCGGATTCAATTCCGGTTCTGAACCCGGAAAATTAATCTCCAATGTCAATAATCCGCTTTTCTGTAATTTCTTGATGCGCGAGTTTTTAAAGAGTTTTTGAATCTCATTTATTCGATCATTATCTTGAGGAGAAAAAACCATTACGAAGGGTTTGTCGCTAAGATTTTCAGGTGGAAAAGCATTCTCAGAATTATAATCCGACATATATCGAAGCGGATCAAACAGAAAGACGTAATATTCATCTGCATAGGTACCTTTGGTAAATTCATAAACTGCCAGATTCGGCGCACATTGATGGAGATTTCTCGAGAAGAAATGAGGAACATTGGGCTGGTGTTGCAAATCCGAAAACAAAACGGTGACTTGTTCATTGATAACCGGCAATTTTCTGGGTCCCGAATGAAACGAAGGTATTCTGATCCAGCCGACTGCCATAAGAAACATAAATGCAACGATAATGTTAATGTGATAACGCCGAGTGAGGAATAGATTGATAAAATGCCCAAACCATAATCCCGCCAACAAGATTGCCAATCCGACAGCAGGGGTGAAGTAAAGCCCTCGCCAATTTCCCGGTGTAATAACGCAAAGCGCTAGAATCGATGTCGATAACGCAAGAACAATGCCTTTGACGGAAAGGGTTTTAATGTTTTTTAGAAGCAACCAAATCCCTCCCAGAAAACCTGTTGCGGTTACAAAAGGTAAAAGTGGTTTGTCACCGGGGAAAAACGATTGCAGTTCTGCACGGTAATTAAAATTCGTCAGTGTTATTCGAATAATTCGCAGCAATTCCATCCATTCAAAAGGATACTTTTCATGAAATCCGAAGATTTGTCTGCGTTTATTGAACAGATACCCGCCAGATCTAAAAATGGCAATAATCAGAGGAGTACAGAGTATCGTTAATACCGCAGTAAAAATTACCATTTCCTTCGCAATTCTGGACCGTTGAGAAGCCATCGATTTATTGAAAAACGTTAAAACCCCATACCCAAGAATAATGACCGGAACAATCCTGCCGGACGAATGGATATAGACAGCCACGGCAGAAAGTAACGCAAGTATTACGGATCGTTTCCATGGTGTCGCAAGGTTTCTTTGATCCATTAAGATCGTAAGGCTTGCCAATAAAACAATTGTCACGATATCAAACCGCAACAGACCGGGAATCGGGTCACACCGCTGAAAATATGGGGATAACGCTATCAATCCCGAAGCGCATATTGCCGAAGTGGAATTCGATATTCGCCGTGTCAAAGCGTAAACAACAACAATCATACAGGAAGCATAACCAATAGAAATGACTTTCAACGTTGTCCAGGACATGCCAAACAGTTTAACGAACGGCACAAACAGATAAGCTGTCAGTGTTTCATCGTATTCATATTTTGATAAAAATGGAAAGATATGGTTACCCTTCAAAATTTCATTAATTGCATACCCGTATCTTGCGGAGAGATCCCCGATGTTGAAATATTTTTCGATATGGTACAACCGGATGAAAAGCGTTGCGATCCAAAGAACAGAAATAAAAAACCATTCAGCATGTTTCCACTGTTCTGGTGAGTGAATTGTCCAAGTGACATCTCGTATAGCGATGAGGATTACAAACGAAATAAGCCATAGGAATACGCCAAAAAGGTAATAATCAGAAATAAATAATTTCTGTATAACTATTGCGAGAACAAAAAAAAGCAAATAATTGATTTTGGGAGGAAGTTTCATCGCTTATAACATATATGTTCGGCCGCATTCGGTTTCATTGTATGTTCTAAGAGCTGACATTTAAGTATTTTTGAATAAAATCTGAATGATTTTACCGGCATCATTTAACGACGGTTGAACATTCTCAATCCACGTCTTAGCAGAAGTCCGGAGTATTTGTTCAAGAAATGGTCGCGATCGAGAAAAGGTATTAGCGATTTACCTCGGGGATTTAATCGTTGCAGCGCTCCATACAGATCTGCATTGGTGTTATGTTCCCGATAACCCGCGCGATAGGTATTAATCGCCATGGTTTTGTTTCCTGAAACCTCATAAACTTTCCCAAGATTTAAAAAGACTTCCGGATGTTCTTTTCCGCGGGACACAGCAATATTGCACAGTTTCTTCGCCACATCGAACTTTGATCGTGCTGTTGCTAACGCAATGCCATAATAGGATAGATATAATGGATCGGTATCTCTCAGTTCTGTTATGTTTTCGCATGCCACTGCTTTTCGGAAACAGCTGAGAGCCTTGTCATATTGCTGACGTTTAAAATACGTCATGCCTTTTTGAAAAGCCTGTCTCTGTTCGAAAGCATTTTTCTGCATCCGGTCATCTCCCCAAATTGAAAGCCGGTTTACTGCTTACGATTGTTTCAAAAAATGATCCCCTTGTTGAGCTGCCCGACAATGACACAACTACTTTACATCAGCGGTAGTGACTAAACCAGAAAAATGACTATTTGTCGGATTTTTTCTCTGTTGATTTCTTCACTTTATGAGGTCTTGTTTTACCAAAGGAACCTCTGTAAATTTTTCCGCGTTTGCTTCTTTGATCACCTTTTCCCATAGAGTTTGACACCTCCAAAAGTTTTCTTCCCTTGACCCATTAAATTGCGGGAAACGGCTCTGCACCGAACCGTTTCCCGGTAACAATTACGATCTGCACCAATTATTTTTCGCCTTCGACCACCACGATGGGACAAAGCCCGCCACCTGCTGAAATGTTGATGACAGCGGCTTCGGATGTTCTGCACATGCCACCGGCATGTTTACCGCCGAATGCATAGAAATTTTGATTCAACTTTTTAGATTTCCATTTCAATTCCGGATCGACTTCTGGGAGTTCCATTTCTGGAATATGAACGAATTCTTGAACCACATATTTCTGATCTGTCGTTGCGGCAATCTGTATTGTTTCCTCCCATTTGGCCTGGGTATTTACCGGTCCGACACACACTCCCTTTCCGCCATAAAGATCCATTGGTTTAAGAACCAGTGTCTCGCGATGATCTCTTACAAAATCGAAAAGATCTATTTGTGTTTTTCCATCTGGAGCCATCGTTTTCCGGTTGGTCATGAGTCGTGTCCATGGAACATTATTGATGACGACTTCCTTTTCTTCGGGAGTGAAGAGTTTCATGATTTCAGGATCCTGAAGATGTTCCAGCAAACTCTTGATGGCAGCCAAAAGCGAACGAATTGAATTAACGCAGCAGAAAGCGTTATCGCGATAAGCGGCACGCAAAGGTTTTATATCTTCCCAAACATCAGTCCAATTTCGGATCCAGCCTCGACGATAGAGGATATCGATTGGCATACCGGCTGGTGTATATGCTTTACCATTTCGGTAATCCAATGAAGGCGGCGTGGCAAACTCGCATCGATAGCCCTGCCGTTTGAAATCTTCTACAATGAGAAGGAATTCGGGATATGTAGCTCCTTTATCGGAAACAATGGCGATATTGGGCAATGATTTCTTGCCACCCCATTCCCGGTAAGCCCTAAGAAGATTGTATAGAATTTGAGGAATGAAGCGATCTGAACTCATATAGTACTTTTTCCGAAGGGCATCCATCACCGAAGTCTGTTCAATAATTTCCGTTTGTACATCTGAGTACATCGGTCCGCCGGGTGAGTCGGTATTGAATTCTATAAATTTAAGTATATCATTCTCCATAAACGCATCGTTACGAGTAATCCAGACACGGCGCTGAGTTCCTGTTTCACTCTCAACCAGTTCCGTTTCCTTGTCAGTTAGGTTGAACATCGGTTTAAATTTATCATCCATAAAATACAAGTTGGAAATTTTTTCCAATGCGTTCATGATGTGATTGGAAATCCGTTCGATTTCATTCATCTGTCCCCGGCTGATGAAATAGGGCATAATGAAGACAGGAAACGGTTTTTTGATAACATTGTCGCCTTCTCCCACATTGATAACGCACCCCCGTTCATGGAACTCTTTATTCGCATTTTCCAAAATGTGTTTTACGGGGGTTTCCGGTGTATCCATGTTATTCAGTATTTCCCTGAATTCTTGATTGATCTTGTTGATCAGATTTTTGTCGGACATGACATCCTTTCTCCTCTCTAATAAAAAAAGAACGGGTTAAGCTTCATGAGTTTATTTTTTGTTGCCTGATTTGGCAAGTATATTTTCTTCGGGTTTATATCCGCGGAGAAAACGCGAGAGCGCTTTGGCGGAACGGCATCTCTTGAAGAGTGATCTTTCTGCATTTTGAAAGCCAGTATCTCCCAGTATGACTTCGCCGACAATATCAAAGGCAAGTTTTTTCGTGATGATTTCAGCTTTATATGCAGCAACAGTTTCCGAAGCAAGTTTAGCTCTTTCATCTGCGATTTCCAGTAATCTTTGATCGTGGGGTTTATGGCCATCGATCACTACGATATTGTAATAACCGCCAACACCTATGTTGTTTGTAGATGCCAGGTTTGTTGCATAAATTATTGAGACCATTGATTCAACCGGATCGAGGTGATCACGTCGTTCCTGAACGGTCTTTGCTGAAACGAAATCGGCAAATGCGAGATCGGAGGTGTCCTGACCGGAGCCTATGGATTGAAAAACAGCTTGAACGGGTTCATAGGAAAACGTCATCATATTGAAGTAAAATATTCTGAAACCCTGCTCCGGTTCATACCCGGAAAGAATACCCCGATTTACATACAAAAAACTCAATTGAGGATAACGACCTCTCCACGTCATCGCAGCTTGCGCATCATCAATAATCTCTTTTTGCTGTATTTCGGTTTTGCCTTTATCACCCATATAGAATCCTCTGATGAGATCAGCACCCGTGAACCCATAGCGGTGTTTTAGAAATTCGTCCACATGCCTGCGTTTCATCTCGGATAAGTTTTCAAAAATGCCATCTGCAATATTCTGGATTGTCATGAATTTTTTAGAAGTCATGCGTTGTTTTTTCCGGCGCATCGCTTCTTCTCTCAACATATTGTATGCAGCGGTTTTTATTTCCTCGCTGACGGCACTGGTTCCGGATCCGCCATACGCAGCAACGACACCGTATTCATTTTGGATTTCGGGAGGTATTATCGTTTGGATTTTATCACCGACATCGCCCTTACGTGACATGTCTCCCCAGCTGACTTGTTCATCGCATACCATAGCACCGGAATATTCGTTGAAACGGATAGCATTGACCACTGTCATCTGCTTCTTTCTCCTTTTGGCAGGGTTACGGAATTTTTATAACCTCTTAGAAAATGTTCCAAAGCATTCCTGTCGGTCACGGCTTTAAAAAACTTTTCCTCGATATCATTATGATCGTGTTTCCCCCAAATTAACGCTTTGATGAATTCAAGCGAATTTTTCTTTGGGAGGTATCCATGAACAGATGCTGTTACAATTTCCTGTGCCAGTTTTGCGGGGTGTCCGGAAAACTCCATAAATCTCTCATTATGTTTGGCTGTTTTACCGTTTATGATGATCATTTCGGGATAACCGCCCACTTCATGATTAAATCTCGAAGCGGCTTCCAAAGCTTCTATAAGAGCGAACAGCGCTTCTTCACAACTCATGCCCTGCCGTCTTTGGACCAGGTCTCTCTTTCTGAAAATATCAATAAACGCCAGATTGGCAGCATCACTCCCTTTGCCAATACTCTCGAATAGTCCAGAACCAAGAAAAATGTTGCCCAGACCGCCGCTCCATTCGTACCAATGGAAACCATTAACGGGATCAATTCCTGCAATGATTGCTTCAACATCGAAAATGGGTTTCGTTTGAGATGATTGTTCATCGTATTTAATCCATTTCAGAGCATCTTTTCGAACCGTTTCCTGCTGAATGTCAATCTTTTCTCCCTCGACCTCAAAATATCCCCGATTTAAATCATCAACTGTAAAACCGTATGTAAAGTTCAACTGGCAATCGATTCGTTTTCTGATAACTTTTTCGATTTCGGAGACTGCGATTTCGGCAATATCTTTCAATGTTTTGATTGATTTGTCTTGTTTGGAAGCTGAAGATTTACCGATGAATGATTTCAAAGACTGCTGAGCTTGGAGAACCGCTTCATATGTAATGGAAGGGTCGCCTTCAATACCAATGACAGCTTCAATACCGGTTGAGTCAGAGAATTCAGCAGTCAAAAGGTTTTGCAGGTTATCGAGCGACAAGGTCCGCCTGCTGCCTCTTCGCCAAAATTCCTCATCTGCCAGAAGCGCTCCTGACCAATCATTTATCTGAATTAGATTTACCAGGGCCATGAATTACCTCCAAATCTCGAACTAGATTGTGAGATCAATTGCAATCAGACAGATAAGGTGGGTAAATGTCACAAGTTGTTCAATATCGACAAATTCATTTGCCATATGAAATGCAGTATCGTCGCCCGGACCAAAACCCACAGCGAGTATCCCGTGCTGGTTCATACCCTTTGCGAAAGTACCACCGCCCAGTCCAAAAGGTTCCGGAGTAAAATCGAAATAAGTTCGCGCGTTTTCCTGAATGGATTTTACCAGTAAATTGTCGGGGTTGATGGCATGAGGTAATGTCCCGTCAGCGAGGGTTACCTCGAAATCATCAGAAACCTTCATGGAAAGTGCTTTTATTTCCTGTCGCACACTTTCCGGGGTTTGTCCAGGTACTATCCGAATATCGATATCACAATAGCACTCACTGGGCACAATGTTGGCTGCGGCACCACCTCGTATTTCACCAACATTTACACTTGGATGCCGGAGAATAGGATCTGTCTCGTGCAAAAGCGTATACTTTTCAAAGATCGCCAGAAAATTCGCCATCTTGTTGATGGCATTCACACCAAGATGCGGCGTTGATCCATGGGCTTGCTTGCCTTTGGCTTTTACATTAATCACTAATCTGCCCTTTTCGGCGATATCGATTTTATGCATGTTTTCACCAATATCTGGAATAATAGCATATGTGGGATCGATATGATTTTCCTGCATGAGATAATGAATGCCATAATCTTCGCCGTCCGGATCGGAAGCTTCCTCATCAGCCAGAGCAGAAATTTGTAATTCTCCCTGAATTGCATCGTCACCGATAATATCCTTCATGATCTTACCCGCGATCATGGAAGATGCCAGGGGACCTTTGTTGTCCAAAACACCTCTGCCATAAATCTTGCCATCTCGCTCAGTCATTACAAATGGATCTGTATCCCAGCCTGAACCTGGAGGTACAATATCCATGTGACATGCCATAAAGAGTTTTTTATCAGATGCGATGTTCTTGCCAATTTTGCCTACGACATTGGGCCGCCCATTGGTTTTCTCGAAGACTTGATAGGGAATCCCCCAATTATCAAATTCCCGTTTCACGATTTCAGCAACCTTCCACTCTTCACCTCTGATCGTAAGATAATCAAAATCCGGAAGTTTACTGGTAGGAACATTGACTGTCTTTTGCGCAACCATTTCAGCAAGAATACGGAGAATATCAGTTCTCACGAAAGGCGTGTTCTCTTTGAAATAGTTGTTAATCTTTTCCTTCAAAACCCGCTTGTTCATTACGTGGCTCCTTCTAAAAATGAAACATAGTTGTTACGACGGTCCGATATTATCTCAGGTGTCAAAGGAGGTCAAACGGCTTGATCTCCCTGCTTTGTCGGTTTGTTAAATGGCGCAAAAAGGAACGATGCCGTTTCCATTGACACGGATGTCTAATCAGGATTGACGACACAAAAACTGACTAGAGCACCCCCTGCGGAAATATTGATGATACTTGAATCAGAAGTTCGACAGAATCCGCCACCAAACTTTCCATTGAAAGTAAAAAAATTGACGTTGATTTTTTTAGGTTCCCAATGGAGTTCACCATCTTTGACAACAGGAAATTCCTTCTCGGGGATTTTCACATATTCCTGAACGACATATGGCGATTTCAAGGCATTTGCTAGAGCATCATCCCATCCACTCAAATCGGTATCCCTGCCAATGATGACACCTTTACCTCCATACTCCGCATTCGGTTTGAGAACGAATAATCTGCGATTTCTTCGGATATAAGGAATCATATCAATTTCATCGCCCATATACATCGTTTTGCGTTCTTTTACGATCCGGGTCCAGGGGAGATGGTTGTTAAGAACAACTCGTTCCTCAGGTGTGAACAACCACTCCGTATGTTCATTTGTCATTACTTCCAATAAATTTTTATTATCACCGAGTTTCGAACTGAATGGATTGACAATAACAACATTTCCGTCTTCATACGCAGTTACAACCGGTTTTGCTTCTTCTGAATATTTTGAGTAGTCAGCTAAAATTCCTCTTCGATAAATCAGATCGATTTTCTGCCCATTTTTGGTGAGGGCATCACCATCATACTCACACGACCAAGGGTCGGTGAAAATTGATTCGTAGCCCTCTTCCTGGAACATTTCAGCAAAAAGTTTAAATTCTTCAACATTGGCGACATCAGGATTGCCCATCACAGCTATTGAAGGCTTACCGGCTTTTCCGTGATCCTTCCATGCTGCCTTAAGCGTTTTTAATACTCGCGGTCGATAGGGGTCGTAAATAAGGGAGTGTTTTTTTCCGAATTCTTTGTAGACTTCCATTTTATTTAATGCCATCCA
>JAFGJC010000134.1 GCA_016929305.1 candidate division CSSED10-310 bacterium
AATCTTATGCTGTGTTCGCCGACAACATTTCCCGCCCTTAACACTGCTATTTCATGGTAACGGTCGGAATGCGATCGGATAACCTGTAACAGTGCATTAGCGGTACCGCTCGGACGATCCTTTTTAGCTTTATGGTGCGTGTCTAAAAGAGTTACATCGAATTCGGCCGGAAGTTGTTTGGCACCCATGGCGGTAAATTTCAAGAGTAGTTGGATACCAATACTAAAGTTGGGGGCCGAAAGCACCGCAATATGTTTTGATGCATCATCAAGTTGCGATTTGTCTTCCTTCGATAGAGCGGTAGTCCCTGATACCATGTTCCACTTGTGTTGAATTGCCCAGAGAGCAGCGTTAGCGGGACCGCCTGAAAGTGAAAAATCAAGAACGACACCACTTGGAATATCAGTGTCGGGTCTGATGGAAATTACTGTACCTTGTGATTCGGTGCCAATAACAGTTCCGACATCCTGATCAAGATATTCATTGTCAGGGTGTTCAGCGGCGCCAGCGAGAATAATATCATCCTGATCAATAGTCTGTTTGAGGGCAAGACGGCCCATTCGTCCGCAAGCACCCCAGATTACAACCGGGATCATTCATGCCTCTCTTCGATTAGATTTGCCGCAATCAAAGCTTTTCTAATGCTGTCTCTTGAAGATGGTTTTACCGATACCAGCGGTAATCTCAGATCCCCAGTAATATAACCCATCATCTGTAATGCCGCTTTAACGGGCATTGGATTTGTTTCAATGAAAAGCATTTTTGTCAGATGAAATAGATTCAAGTGAAGTTTCATGGCTTCTGTGGTGTTTCCAAGATGCCAGGCAGAACACATGCGCGAAACAGTTGCGGGAACGATATTTGCCGTAACTGAAATAACTCCACTTGCTCCAACCGATAACATCGGCAGTGTCAGCGTGTCATCACCAGACAGTATCGTGATATCACATAACGTTCTGATCGCAGACACTTGATCGACGCTGCCGCCTGCCTCCTTGACTGCTACGATATTTGATATTTTACTTAACGTGGCAATTGTATCCGGCAGCATATTAATTCCTGTTCGTCCCGGAACGTTATACAAAATTATCGGCAACTCTGTTTGCTCGGCAATACGGGAGAAATGCTCGACCTGCCCCTCCGGTGTCGGTTTATTGTAATAAGGTGTAATTAAAAGAATACCGTCTACACCTTCCTCTTCTGCAATACGTGTTCGTTTCAATGTACCTGATGTTGTATTGGTGCCAGTTCCCGCCAGAAGCGGGATTGGACGGGCACAATCTCGAAGTTCCGATTTGACGGTTTGAATGATAATCCGCAACTCATCATCACTGATATTTGCCGCTTCGCCGGTACATCCCGCAATTAAAATACCATTTGTATTGTTTTGAACATGAAATTGAATAAGTTTTTTCAGAGCAGTCAAATCAATTTCATTATTTTTAAATGGAGTGACCAAGGCAACAATAGATCCCTGAAACATATCAACGCCTACCTTTCTAAATTAGGGCACAATGATTTTTTTGATATCAGACAACTTGGATTCATTGGCATTCTTTGTGTCATCAACGGAAGCCACAGCATAGTAATACGTCTTTTCGTTTTGAGCTGTTGTGTCCGTAAAAAATGTTCCTTGAACCAGAACAGGTTCATTTAAACAGATAAAAGGTCCGTTTACATCCACTGAACGATAGATGCGATAACCAGCCACGTCGCTTTCAGGACTCTTGCTCCAAACAATGTGTATTCCGGTTGAGGAGGCCGCGACGTTAATTTCGGTAGGTGCTGATGGCGGGAATATATCTTCGGTATCTACGATGATTGCTTCCGACGGAACCCCCGGTATTTTCCCCAAGGTCGTATATGCTTTAACGCGATAACGATACTGCTTATTGACGGTGTAGGTTCCGTCTTTATAAGTATTGGTGGCTGCTTTGTCTGTCGAACCGATGACCAGATATTGCTCGGAATCGCCTACTTCAGTTCGCTCGATAAAATATCCGGCAATATCAGGATTTTGTGTGTTTAAACATGATTTTTCTGGTGGTGTCCATGTTAACTCAACAAAATCCGGGTCAAGATGAGTGTTCGTAATGATGGGTGCTCCCGGAAGAATATTAAAAGGTATTTCGTAAATCTCGGAAGGCTCAGAAGTTAAACCTTCCTGGGAAAACGCCTGTACTTTATAGTAATACGTGTAACCTGGAACTAAATCGATGTCGGAATCCATTTTTTTCGGGGGAAACCCTTTAGGTTTTTTGAATTTAATCTCTGGAGTGTAGGCGATACCCGGAAAACCATTATCAGAAAAACGGATTGGTTCAACGCTTATTCTTTCAGCTGGCCGATCTTTTCTAATTTCGGAAACGATAGCAATAAGTTTAAAATCGTAATCCGGCGAAAAATGTTCTTTGACAGTCGGTGTTGCACCAGGTGTGTATAAAGATGTTTCAATTGGATCAGGCAACCGGTTAATAGTTGGGGATGGTGCTGTCTGCAATGATGCGGGAGTTTTCTCAACAGGAGTGGCAGCTGGTGTGGCTTTTGCTGCATTTATTTTTTCTCCTCTGCGCCGGAATACCAGATACTGAGGCTGTGATTTAATGATTTCAGCTTCCTGAGTCATAATCACGGGATTCCATTTAAGGTTGATCTGGTTGCACCCGACTTCGACGGCAAGATTTTCTATTGGAGCAAGACGTTTAGGTGGTGGTGGGTTAAGGGCGGTTTTATGACCACAGCTTTCCACTAATATCAAGATAAATATAAAAACGAAAATAAGTGATCGATATCCTTCTCGATCGTTACGTCTTCTTGATTTGAAATCC
>JAFGJC010000135.1 GCA_016929305.1 candidate division CSSED10-310 bacterium
AGTAATTGATGCGGTTTTCCGCCTTCCCGGAAACTACTCCTGCGCATACCCCAGCGTCCGGATTTACCTCTGAATTCTTTCTGAAATGTCCGGTTGTTCTCACCTTGCAAACAATCCTCCAAATGCAGTTCTTCTGCACTGCTTCCCAAAAGACGTTCCGCAGGTGTGCCGAGCAGCCGCTCTCCGGCTTTGTTGACCAACTGAAGCCGATCCCAGCTGTCGAATGCGAAAACAGCCGAGTCGATTTCTGCCATAACTTTACGCAGTAATGTCGTCGCTTCGATTGCACCAAAACGTTGAGTTCTAAGGAGTTGACTCAGGCTGTTGATTTCATACATTACATCGCCAAGAACATCATCTCGTTTGGCAATTCTGGCTCTAACGGAATAATCTCCTTCTCTTAAAGCCGAAAGCAAATTGGACAATGTCCGGATTGAGAAGACAACACGTGATCTTAATGCAATGGAACCGCCCAGCCAAATGCATAAAACAATCAGGGAGATGGTCCACTGAAGTTTAGAACTGTAATTGCCACTCCAAACAAAATAAAGTGAAATCAAGGAGCCTGGAAATCCTACAAATGTTGAGAGGACTAATACTTTTTGAGCGAAGCTCAACTGTCCAAGAGATTTTGAATGTACACCTGCATTTTCCATGATCATTACAGTCCGTACTTTTGTAACCTTCGATATAATCCGCTGCGACTCAAACCGAGGGATTTAGCCGCTTTACTCACATTACCCGAATATCTGTCTAATGCTTTACGAATTAAAACTACTTCAACCTCTTCAAGACTCATCTCTTCAAGTCGGTAGGCATTTGTTGAGTCAGGTTGGATACCCAGGTCGCGCTGTGTAATATAAGCATTTTGTGCCATAAGCACCGAGCGTTCTATAACATGATCCAATTCACGAATATTTCCTGGCCAGCTATATTCTCTCAGTATTCTTTTCGCATCGTCATCAAAATCAATAATTCTTTTGCGATAATGCTGTTTATGGCGTTCCAAGAAAAATTTCGATAGAAGAGGAATGTCTTCGGTACGATTTCTTAAGGGAGGTAAATGTACTTCCACCGTGTTAAGGCGGAAGAATAGATCTCTGCGGAATCGACCCGATGTAACTTCTTCATTTAGATCGGCATTTGTTGCCGATATCATCCGTACATCCACCCGCCGTGTCTTTGAAGATCCGACCCGTTCGAATTCACCTGTCTCCAAAACCCTCAGCAATTTTGTTTGTTGAGTCATAGGGATATTTGCGATTTCATCCAAAAATATAGTGCTTTCATTAGCAAGATCGAAACGTCCGACGCGGTCATTTCTGGCATCAGTGAACGCCCCTTTTACGTGTCCAAACAACTCGCTTTCGATAAGGCTTTCAGATAATCCGGCAATATTTACGGTAATCATTGGATTCTTACTTCGCGGTGATAACGAGTGCAATAACACGGCAACAAGATTTTTACCGGTTCCGTTCTCGCCAGTGATCAATACATTTGCATCTGATGGTCCGATCTGTTCGATCAATCGCAAAACCGGCTGCATAACCGTTGATTCAGCAATCATTTCCGTTTTTAGTTCGTTTCTTAAAAGACGGTTTTCTTCTTCTAAACGCTGTCCAATGCGAAGGGCTCTTCCGAGTTCAATTTGAGTGCGAAGAATGGAAATGAGCCGGGTGTTATCCCATGGTTTTTGAATAAAATCCCTGGCACCTCTTCGCATAGCTTCAACAGCGAGTTCAATGCTTCCCCAGGCTGTCATGACAATTACGGGAAGCGTACTGTCCATGCGATTGATCTGTTCCAGAAGATCCAATCCCTCTTTACCGGATGTGGTATCCCTCGTGTAATTCAAATCCATCAATAAAGCGTCAAAGTCTTTTAACTTGATTGAACGCAAAATTTGAGCTGGCGAGTTAACACGATCAATTTCAAACCCCTCACCCTTAAGCAATAGTCGTAATGCTTCGAGTACATCCTTCTGGTCATCTGCAATGAGAACCCGAGGGTGTTCAGAGTTTGACATGAATAATACTCACAAAAATACTGAATGACCGCTTAGGATTTTTTTATCTCCTTGTATTCACGGTCAAAACGTTCCAATAAAATGGGAATCTCTCTCTCAAAGAATGCTTGCAAAGCATGCATTTCACGAAGACGTTCGCGAACCGATGGATTCTTGGCGTTAAGTAAGCGCAATCCTCTATCGGCAATCTCACGTAACGAACGATGAAATGCTGTTTTGGCTTTTGTAACTTCAATCCAAGCTCCAGGTTTCATCCTGTAATACGTACTGCGTTCGCCGGGTATGCCTATCCGTTCTACTAAACCGCTTTCAAGAAGCCATCGAATAATAGTACTGATAGAACCTTTGCTGGCTCCCAGAACTTTTGCAAGATCCTTGGCATTTTGATGCGGCGGATCACTGATCAGCAGCCAGCCAATCACTCTTCCCGCCATCCTGTAAAGCCCCATCTCTTCATAAATGATGCCCATATCTTCAATGAAATCACGATATTCCTTACTGATCTGTATCGAGTCCATAACATCCTCCAATCACTATTATTATAGCTACTTGAACGATATTGGCAATATCGAAGAGATAGAGAGGATGGGATGAGGATTGTCGGTGGGGACTCAAGACTACCTCATCCCACCAGAGCAGCATCATCAGAAGGAGTATTTAAAACTCAGTGTATACGTTCGCGGATCGGCCCAGTCGTTGGCTTGACCAAAGTTTTCAGGATGTGCGGGATTATATGTATCTGTCTCACTAGTAATCGTTTGCGCGTTGAATACGTTGAATACATCGAATATGACTGTCAAGGACCCCCATTTGCCAAACTTGAGTGAATTTTGCAGAGATACATCCCAGGAGGCGACACTCGGCAAATCATAGGAACCTCGTCCATCCGGGAAATACCAGGCACGATCGTTATATGGCGGTCTTCCCGTCCATGTGTCCCGATCGTTAGGATCGTTGGTCGGATCGCTGGGATCAAAGGTTCGAGGCGGTATCATCCGTTTAGAATAGGGATAACCACTACGTAAGAAGCCATTGACACCCAAAGACAATTCATACCAATCCGTAATATCGTAATGTGCGGATCCGGCTATTTTCAAATAATGTTTTGCTGACCAGGGCAACTCACCAAACAGATTTTGAGATGTGGCCCATGTGTCAAACTGACCGGAGAACTGGGATATTCCATCATATCCAGCCTGAGCTTCGGTTACGGATCCCTCCGCTTTTGAATACGTATAGCTGGCTTGTAAATCATAATTTTTCAACCGTGCCTTAGCGCTGATTTCGATACCATGATACTCTCTCGTGGAGCCCTTTGCATTTGTGACATAGTAAAGATGATGATCATATATGCCGTTACGACCAGAAAGCGGATCATAGTCTTTACTGGGATCAATGCCCGAAAAATCATCATTAACACCACCCAGATACGTCCAAACGATGTTACCGTCGGCATCAGTAAAAATACCCGTATCTTCGATCATGTTATTGGTTTCCCTGTGAGTATACGATACCCCAACCGTGAACTTATCCAGAAGTTCCTGCTCAAATCCGATCATATATTCATCCGTGTACTCAGCTTCAATATCAGGATCAATTAAATTCCAGGCATCCGGTGAATCCTGTTCGTAGGTCTCCCAATTGGCATCACTGAAGAAATAATCTTCATCAGGTATTCCGTCACGATCACTGTCATGCCATTCCGGTCCGATGTATTCTTGTGTTTTTGTGGCGGTATTGTTGGCTGAAAACGGTTGGAACATCTGACTTGGCAAACTGAGATCAAACGGATTGTAAAAACGCCCGTAAAACGCGTGAACAACGCTTTTACCATCGCTGAAAATATCCCAGTTAACGCCAACACGCGGCGCAATCATGTTGTCGAATTTCATGTCTGCGTAGTTTTTGAAGGAGCCATCTGGATTGCGATAACTCTCCGCTCGAAACTGACCCCATGTCCATGCCGGAACGGAAGAATCTCCATCATCATTTTTGTAGATGGTGTATTCGTAACGTGCGCCCAAATTCAGAGTTAAATTGTCACGGATCGACCAGTTGTCTTGGAGAAAAAACGCCATATAGTCACCCGTTGACACCGCAGATCCCGGATTGATGTAAAGAACTCGCGTAGAATCTTGCCATGCATCCGGATCATTGGGGTTATTGTTGATCGTATAGGATGCATTTCCTGGAGTGATCGAGTAGTCATCATGCTTGAAAGTCTGCCATTCAAGGCCGCTTTTAAATTCGTGGGTTCCCGCGAGATCCTCGATAAAATATGTTGCGGAAAAATTCAACTGTGTTCGATCGCGTTCCTCCTCGTTCCATGTTTCCGATCCGTTATAGTGTACTTGTTCATAGGTGTCGAAAAAGTGCGGGCTGTTCGAATCCCCAGACTCGGGAACATTATTTAGAATACCGAAAGTTGTCCCAGCTCGAGCCACAAAAAACAAATTCGAATTGTACAACCATGTCCATTCCAATGAATAAAACGGACCACCCTGCTCCTGCTTGTTCCACGATTCCGGTGTATTGTACTCGGGATCTCCCGTAGTATTATGTATTGTAGCTGTTTCACCGGAATAATTCACAACAATTTTATGTGACTGACTGGGTTGAAAAGTCAGTTTTGCGTATGGAAGATGGAACACTCGATCCTGATTGATTTTGGCAAGATCATCAGGATTGTCGAAATCAGCGCCGTAGAACCCAATAGTTCGACCATCAGCGGGGCGATCGAAATAGTTGTAGGTGACCATGAACCAGAGTTTGTCTTTTAGAATCGGACCTTCCAGAGTAACCGTAGGATCCCAAAACGAAAAGTCCTGTTCCGCCTGAGGATGCTCATAATCGTCATGCCAACTTGAATTGTTGTATTTCAACCGCACAATTCCATGGAATTCGTTACCACCTGATTTTGTGACAGCATTTACGATGCCGCCCATCGATCGCCCATACTCCGCTGAAAACCCACCTGTCATCACTTCGACTTCTTCAATCGCATCCGCATTGAGATTTGCACCAAAGGTAGAAGTTACTGGATCCGTTGTGTCAACACCGTCAAATAAATATAGGTTATCCGTGTTTGCTCCACCATGAACTCGAACATTACCGGCACCGGTTATACCACCTGACATCGCAAACGCCGCAAAAAGAGTGTCCGATGCTGGAAGTCGCTCTGTAACCGTTCTCTCGATGGTACTCTTTACCGTTGCAGATTTTACATCCAAAATCGGTTGTTCGCCGACAACAATAAATGTTTCTTCAAATTTGGACATTTCCATTGTGAAATCGATTTTTGTCGTTGAGTTGACAGAGACCCTGATATCTCGCCGCTCAATCGTCTGCATACCCTCGAGTTCTGCAGTAACTGTATATAGACCGGGCGGTAATTCCGGCATGCGATACATTCCGTTGGCACTTGTTGTGTCAAATCGAACTCCTTGTAAATTCTCACTTGTTACCGTGATCGTAACACCCGGAATCGGATTTCCATTCGCATCAATAAGCTTGCCGGCTAAAACACCCGTCAAACCGGCATAGGCTATAGACGGAATGGTAAAAAGGGCTATTAACCCCAATAGAATGATGTGTTTGGATTTCATCTTGCCTCCTCCTTGGTTAAAGATTTCCTTCACTCTCAAAAATAATCCGCTGCAAATCAGCTGGTATTTAAAAGAGAATGATGGAGATCCGGAAAAATTTTGAGAGATGGATAACATCACTACTTCTCCCTCTACTTAAAATATAAAACATTTAGAAAGTTTAGTCAATACTGAACAAATTAAACTTTGCGTATCCGTAAGTATGCCATCCTGAACCCTGATTCCCTAAAAACTTAAATGAAGCTTGCGAAGCTGGGCATGAATACGCCATTATGTATGCCGATAGTCGACAGGGAGGTTTTAATGACATGGATTGAAGTCATCAAAGATGAAGATGCTACGCCAGATTTGAAAGCTGCCTATGAAAAGATAAGGAAATCTCGAGGTAAAATAGCCAATATAATGAAAATACATAGTTTTGAACCTTCGCTCATGACGATGCACTTGAAACTATACGAGAAGATAATGTTTGATTCGAAAGGAATTACTCGAGCGGAAAGAGAAATGATTGCTGTTATCGTGTCTTCCGCAAATGGTTGCGATTACTGTATACAACATCATTCAGAAGCGTTGAATCACTACTGGAATGACACCTTGAAAATCAAGCAATTTGTCGAGGATTTTCAATCCGTTGATCTGTCACCCAGAGAAGATCGGCTTATCGATTATGCCATTAAACTGACAAACACTCCCGAACAAATGTGCAAGTCAGATCTCATTCATCTAAAACAGATCGGATTATCCGATCACGATATTTTAAAACTCAATCTTGTCGTAAGTTATTTCAACTTTGTCAACAGAATCGCCTTGGGTTTGGGAGTTTCATATTCCGAGGATGAGATCTCGGGATATATTTTCTGAAATGGCAATATTGTGATCTGATGGCAAAATATTTCAGAAAATGAACCCATGTAAAAACACTGAAAAAGAAGGTGGTGTATGAATCGCAGAAAGAGGTTATATTCAGTATTCGGTATCTTTCTATCTATCGTTTTGTCGTATGGCTTTCAGGTTTTTGGATTTGACGCTGGCAAATCCATAGAAGTGTATAGTTGTCCAGCGAATCAAAATCGTGAGTTTATTCTGGATGTGCCATCCTTTGGTTATTACAGCTTTCAAGCTGAGAGTGATCAAGGAGTTGCTCTTCAGTTGATCGATCGAATGAGTGGCCCAGGTGGTGTCTTTGGTGAACCCGGAACGGAGAACGGCAGGATTGATACATTTCTCGAGAAGGGACATGTCAAATTGCGAGTTATTGGTGATCCGCTTTCGGAAGGCGAAGCCGTAATCAACGTTGTTGAATACGTAATTCAACCGGGCACGTCGTCAATGACGCTGCAAAATAACGAAATGTTGACGACAGAGTTGAGAGATTGCTGTTTTATCGTATTCGAGTTCAATATCTCACAAAATCAGAAGATTTTTATTGATGCTGCAGGAAGATCTTTGAAAGAAGCACGGATCTGGCGTAACGGCTCCTGGCTCTGTGCATCTGAAATGGTAAGGGAACTTTATGAGGGAAAGCCATCTCAACCTCTACAGGCATGCCGGTTGTACCAAGAACTATCACCTGGTGATTATCATCTGGTGTTATATGGCGGATCACCATTATCGTGGCCAGAAGAATCAGATGAATATCCTTTGTTCGTTCGCATGGGAATCCGGTCTGTTGAGGACAATTTAAACGAGCGCAGAGTAATGAATAATATGGGTGTAGACCGATGGGTGGTCTCGGGAAGCATGAACTATTTTCGTTTGGATCTGCTGGACCGGGGCGATGCGAACATAGTTGTTTCAGAATATACCGATTACTTTCCTCTGGATTTTACGGGCATCACTCGCACTATTTATCAGAAAGACCGAGAATCATGGAAAGATATCACGACTTACTCAGATCCACAGGTTCTGCGTATTGTTTCAATTTATACCAAACCCGGTAATGCATATCGACTAGTGGGTTTTAACAGCAATGACTTCAATCAAATTTATGGCTCCGGGGACTACTGGATGACATTAATGCATTCAGGATTTTCCGATGACATACCGGATGTGACGGCAATCCTGGTCAAGTTTGATCGAAGAGGAGGTTCAGGTGAGGTAGTTGATGCCAGAGTGATCGAAATGGATTCACAGATGATCTGGCATCGTAAATTTAATGTCCAGGGAACATTTCAGTTATTCGTCAACATATTGGAACCCGGATATTATGCGTTCAGGTGCGGTAGTATCGATGCTCAGATTCGAGTCGAACCTTTTTTTATTAAAAAACCACCGAATTATTCTATCCCTGCTTTTAAATCCGATAGCACGCCATGGCTTCTGGATAATGGATATTACATTGTTACCGTGAATCCCATCAAACCAGGGATCATGGATCTGGTAATGGCTTCTGTTCCAGACAAGGAATTTGCAGAGATACAGCTCGAAAAAGGATTGACGATAACGTCATTGCCACTCGGATATTGCGTGTTCCCTAAAGTGAATTTGGAAAACGGGTTCCGGTATTCATTGTATATCAATCAACAGCCAGAGATCGTGAAGGGTCTTGTAAAACGCAAGCTTCCTATCGACCTGACATATCCGCTGATATACTCACAAAATGCTGACAGTATCTTAACACTTGATGTGACATTGCCGGAACAGGGATCATTACAGGCAGTTTCAGACCAAGGTGAAAATCTGGATGTTTTTTTTACTCCTGAAAAGAAGTATGTCAACGAAAATCTGCAATCAGGAAGATACTCATTATTCGTTAAACCCGTCTCAAAACTCGATGATATAACAATTGTTTTTAACCCAAATCAAAAAGAAATAACCGCAACATCGCGAGTTGATATGACGGGACGTGAAGCGGAGATGCTGTTTCCTGGTCTTGAATGCGATAAGACAATTTTTACAACACTTTCCAAAAATGAACAGAAAACGTTTTTATTTAAAGTTAACGAACCCGCATTTTATCAGATTGAATCAACAGGTTTGCTAGCAATGCACGGTCAATTGCGAACTCGAACGATATTGAACCTTGCGGATGAAACCGCCAACGGGTCCGGAAGAAACTTTAAAATACAGCAATTTTTACGAGAAGGCGACTATCAGATTACTGTGAATCCTACAGGTCAATCAGCAGGTCATTGCGGGATTCGAGCGGAACGCTCCGATTTACAGGATGCCGGGAATCTCCATCCCGGTGACACGGTGAGACTCAATATAAAAGCGGGTCAGGGGGCAGTCTTTAATGCAGAAATACTCCATGATGGTAAATATACGTTCCATGCAGAAGGATTGAACAAGATATTTGCATGTCGTCTTGATGATGCTGCTAATTGGCCGGTGATTCGGCCTGGAACCGACTTGCCAGTTGTGTTGGATTTGGATGCGGGTTACTACCCGTTTCTTATTTTACCTAAATCTGTCGAATCCAGATGTATCGTAAGTTTGAATGAATCGGAAGAACAAGTTTCTAGAACAGGTCATGGCCCGTTTAATTTAAAGCTGGGACGATGGGAAGAGGGTTTATGGATAGAATCTCAGACGGATAGTGTCCGAACTCCCGATTGCTGGCTGGTCGATATGCCTGCATCAGCCGATGTTTTATTAGATTTCAGGGGAGAGGTCGATGCAGTATTTGAGAAAAGGTTGGAAAAAGACAATTACCAATTCTTTTTTCAGGTCTTAAAAGGTAAAAACTGGCAGGGTCGTCTGCCTGAAGGGCAGTACCGATGTCTGATAACTGCCTCCAGAAAAAACAATCTGCTCCCGTACCAATGGGGGATTTTCCCTGAACAGCTTGTCAACGGGCAGGTCAAATCGGTGAAAATTCCTGCCGCCATAGATCTTGAAATCGGATCGCCCGGACCGATATGTGATACAGGATTTTATGAAATAGGCTCCCGCGGTAAATCCGATGTGAAAGCATCACTGTATGATAAGCAAGGTAAGTTTATAACATCAAATGATGATAGATATGGGGATTGGAATTTCCTTATTGGAAGAACGCTCTCAGAGGGAACGTAT
>JAFGJC010000136.1 GCA_016929305.1 candidate division CSSED10-310 bacterium
ATTAACAGACATCTATCAGAAGATCACGAATACCGATTATCCACGGACTAAGCCGGTATCCATAAAACGAATATCGGAAAACGACCTGACGAACGATAAGCAGGGAAGTTTTATCGGAAGTGGTAAAGATCCTCGAGATTGGCTAGAAAAAGCGTTTCTGCTGGCTGGATGGGACCTCGGCGAAATGAAAAAAATCCTGCCTGACCGAACAGGATCTGTTAAACATCAGAAACTGGCAGATCTGGAAATTTATGAAGAATGTGTAAGAATTTATAACCTGCTTTGTGAAAACGGATCTGATGATCGATTCGACGAAACGGGTCGTCTGTTGAACGATAAAGCACTGCTTCATCAGCAGTTGAATGATTTTTCAGGAGCCGCGATATTATTTGAGAAGGCGTTGGAAATTTTTAAGAACCAATTACACAAAAAACCAGATTCGGATGTCTTACAGGCTGATTTAATCCGTTGTTATGCCAACAAAGCCTTGCTGTCATATCATAGTGGAGAGATGAATGAGGCAATCGTTCATCACGATCAGGTGATTCAATTAATCCAGGAAAAGCAAAATCCTCCTGTCGATGAGACGTTGCGGCGCACTCTGGCCAGAACCTATATGAACAAAGGCTTGGTTTTGCGGGAATTGGGAAAACATGAGGAGGCGGTTGAGACCATCAACAATGCTATTACCATTGTTGAAAGAATGGTTTTTGAGGATGGCCGGCATGAGCTGGCTGATTATCTTGCAAGAACGTATTTGAGTAAGGGAAATGCATTGCTTTATCGACATGAGCAGGAAAAAGCGCTTGAATTCTATCGGAAAGCTTTGAATATTTGGGAACGGTTAATCTATCAGGAAGGTAAAACGCATCTGATGTTGCCATTGGCGATTTTATATGTGAATTATGCAAGTGCCTTGATCGGTATGGAAAAATCCAGAGATGCGCTGATTTTTTGTGATCAATCGATTGAAATTCTTAAGCGTTTTGTGGAAACTCATGGCCGATCCGAGTTTGCACCTCATTTATTCACAGCAATGATCTGCAAAGGTGATGCACTCTGTAAACTTGATCAGACGGAAGTTGCGCTTACTCGATATGACAACGCCAAACTTATTTGTGAACGCCTGATTGAGAAGGAGGGTCGATATGAACTCATCGGCCAGCTTGCAACAATACTGGAACGAAAGGCAAGAGTGTTAATAGAGCTTAAACGATATGAAACGCTTCGATCGGAACTCACAAATATTATTCCCTCTCTCGAATCGGAAGTGCAGCGAACGGGCCGTAAGGAGTTGAAACAAACACTTTCATTAATTCATAACCATTTACAGAACCTTCCATCAAACGACTGAATCATTGCAGCGATCTGAAAAAGCAGGTAATACGATCTATTTATTGACAGAGAAGATTCTTCTTTGATAAAAAAATAAGCAGCTGGGAGCAGGCGTCGGGTGAGTTGCATTACGTAATGCAACTCGGGGAAGCCGGTGAAATACCGGCACTGGCCCGCAACTGTAACCGGGGACAAAAACCGCGTATTCGAGATGCGTTGTCCGAATAAAACCACTGGGTAAAACCGGGAAGGTGCGGTGATTAGGATGATCCGGAAGTCAGGAGACCCGTCCGATGCGGCTTGTGAACCTTCGCGGGGTGAGGTTTGCTTGAGTAAGCGTGCAGAGTAACACGCAATTGATAACCCCAGGCACGCTATGGCTGCTCGATCATTGAAACTATCGGTTACAGTATTTTTTCTTCTCGTTGCACTCGTATTTGCTCACACGTTGCATGCTGATGAGAACAACACCAGTTTTGAGTTCGATACGAATAAAAATGGTTATGTCTACAGTATTGCTATTGAAGTAAAAGAACGCCAGTCGGAAACGGTTTCTCTCCTGCAGGAAATCCCTGCTTTCGTTACTGTTGTGGAACTGGATAACGAATCCTCAAAATTCCAAACGGTTTCAGAAGTTTTAAGTGGGACGGTTGGAGTGACGATAAAGGATTTCGGTGGTCTTGGGAAATTGTCCACCGTATCGATTCGGGGATCAGCCGCCAGTCACGTCATTGTTCTGCTTGATGGAATCAAGATTAACACATCTGCGGACAATGGTGTTGATCTTTCAACCCTGCCAATTCACAATATTTCAAAAATTGAAATCTTAAGAGGTGCGGATTCCGCTGTTTTTGGGGATGGTGCCATTGCCGGAGTCATCAATCTTGTCTCTAAAAAACAAGATGATAAAACGCACGATTCCGGCGGACGTATTACTTATGGATCCTTCTCAACACTTGACACCTTTCTCTATCATTATTCGGATCTCAGGTTTGCAAAATTTCGTTTGCAAGGTTTCCTTACAACAAGCGATGGCGATTTCCGGTTTAACAATAATAACGGAACCGAAATGAATCAACACGACGATTTCGAAGATGTACGCAGCAACAACTGGACTGAGAAATACGGAGGCTCATTATGGTGGGAGATAGCAGATTTAGCAAATTGGAAACTTTCGGGTCAGGTAAACAGTTTCAGATCAGATAATGGAATACCGGGCATTGTAACGTTTCCCTCAGAGCATGCAACTCAGACAGACAAGCGAACTGTTTTCAGCATCCATGCGGAAAAAAATCTCTCCTTGCCTCCCAATTCGTTGTTTTTCACCAATGTCTCCATATCGCGCAGCAGCCTTGATTTCCGCGATCCATTTGGTGAGCAAACCGGTGTACCGGTGTATACCCTGCAGAACATTACAGCTATCGAGGGAGATGTTGGATTGACATCGATCTACTCTTGGGGTTCCAGTTCCATCAGTTCCAGCTATTCAACTGATCATCTTAATGATGAGGATATCGGTAAAAAGGATTCGTCGACATGGTCGATCTCAGGGAAACAAGATTTATCATTGTTAAATGACAAATTCTGGCTGACGCTTCTGGCCAGATATGACCGGCTTTCCGAAACGGGTGAGCATTTCAGCCCCAAAGCCGGTATGAGATATCAGATATCACCGAATATGGCTTTGAAAATGAACACCGGCCAATCATTCCGATCACCATCTTTTGATGAGTTATACACAAACACCGGATTTATTACGGGCAACGAAGCGTTATTACCTGAAGAAGGCTTCAGTTGGGATACCGGGATGATTTGGGAGCATCGAAAATTCAGAGGTGAAATCGCCTATTTCGAACAACACACCAAAAATCTTATCCAGTATGTTCTTGTGTCAGGATTCAGATATAAGCCATTAAACATCGGCAAAAGCAAATCCCGGGGTATTGAAGCTTCTATTGGTTGGAATTTCTGGAAAAATTTTAATGTGTCATCTTCATATACCTACATTGACGCACAAGATCTTTCTGAAGATCGTTCTGATAAAGAAAATCAAATTCCTGGGATACCAAAACACGAGTGGTTTTCTAAATTGGAATGGCGGCAGAAGAAATTCAATTCCTTCATGGAATGGCGATTCACCAGTGGCAACTATGTGACTCGATCAAATACGAAAGAATTACCATCGAGGGAAACAGGCAATATTGGAATCGGGTATGAATTTACCGAACACATGCGGTTTTCCTTCGAAATAAAAAACCTGTTCGACAATGAGATGATGGATATCAGAGGTTTTCCGCTGCCGCCAAGATCCTATTTTTTCAATGTTTCATTCACAATATGAGGAGGTTTTGGTGAAAACGTTTTTCATACCGGTAAGCTTGATGATTCTGGTTTTTACCGGGTTTGCAGAAACAAATAATGTAATAGTGTATGATTTGCAAACCGGTGAACATTTCGATATCACCTGGACAATTCGTGATCTGACGGGTTTTCAAAACATATCCGAACTTACATCTGTGAATATAGACCACATTGATGGTGATGAATGGCTATTGGTTGCAGGAGACGATCAATATGCATGTATCGATCTGACACGCTTTACGACATGCTTTTACATCGATGAATGGCAGTTCAGAACGCTTTTGGGACTGCCGGGAGAGGGTCAAGGCTGTTTGACGGCAATCACAAAACCTGACGAAAGTGTTGACACATTACTGTATTTTAATGTTGATAGCGGTAAATATGTTGCATTTAATCTGGATACATTTCAAGCAGAAGATTATTCCGGTCCGGAACTTCCTGCTGAATATATATCGGGATTCAGTTATACATCTTTGAGTGATATCGGTTTTTTTCATAATCACCAGGGAATTTGGACATATGAGAGTTTCGAGGGATCCAGTCCGGTCTATATTGATTTCGAGTCGATTTTTGGCGGAATCCCCGAATATGTAACAGAACTCGAATATACACTTACGGGCAGCAGTTACAGATTTCTCCTGGCAGCCTTCTCGGATAATCCCGACCCGTCAACTCCGACACCCAGCCCGAATCCAACATCAACACCTGCCGATAATTTTAAAGCTGTTATTGCTATGGGTCTGGACGAAGATTTATGGACGGTAGATGGAGCGGATTATTCTGTTACGGAGTCAGTTGCATTGACCGGTGCAGCACCAAATCAGATACTGGTTGACGACGGTCGGTTTTTTGTCGTCAACAGTCTTTCAAATGCTATAGGGGTTTATGACAGCCAAACGTGTTCCGTCATTGATGAGTATTCCGTTGGTGAAGGCAGAAATCCCTTTGCAATGGCTATAAGCGATGATGGACTTCTGTTCGTATCTAATTTTATCCGAAACACTATCTCTTGTTTACAGGCGTCTGACGGACAGGTTATTCGGGAAATATCGCTGCCGGAAACACAGGATTTACCTCACGACCCCGGTGAAACAACCTACTGCCGACCTTCCGGAATAGCTATCGCCGGTGATACATGTTTCGTCGCATGCTCCAATCTGAATGATGAATTCGTTGCCGCCGGACCGGGAATCATTTGTGAAATTAATACACAGAACCTGACCCTTGAAAGCTGGTTTGAGAGTGGAGGTAGAAATGCGGTCAACGTTTATTATCTTCCTTCACATCCTGACTGGATTTGGATTATAAATTCCGGCGACTACATCGTTGGTGAAGGCTACTCCGGCAATGGTAACATCTGTATCTGGTCCATAGCAGATCATAACATGTTCACATGTATCGAGGTGTCAGATGCACCGCTTGAAGCAGTTTTCAGTCCCGACAGATTGTATTTCTCAAGCGCCATGGACGGAAGAATTGGAAGAGTTGATTTGAATGGCTTATCATGTTTGTCTCCAATATTAACACCGCATCATGGACAGGGAATGGATTTTATCTCAGGACTCGCCATAGATCCCAAAGGTATAGTCTGGGTTCTTGAGTTCAATTATAACGTTGCTTATCTGATGGATCCCAATTTGAACGACTCCATTTTCCACTCGGTTTCACTGGGCTGGGGTCCGGATGCCATTGGAATTCTTTTACCCTAAAGGAGATCATGGTGATATTTATTAGTATTGGATTACTTGTCTTACTTGCTTTTCCGGTGTCAGCAGATCCCTTTGTGGATCGAGTTGCAGATGTTCAATATGGAACCGGTGCCGGTTTCGGTCAGGACCAATTTCCTGAAATCGTTCTGGGTGGTCCCGAAGGTGCCGGAGAATTCGGTGGATCAAACCATATTCTATCGCTCGGAGACGGCGGTTGGATAATCCTGGAATTCACGGACAATGTTGCTGAAAACGGACCGGGACCCGATCTCATCGTTTTTGAAAATCCCTTTTATGTAAATTTCGATCCGCTGAATGTCTTTTCAGAAGTGGCTTTTGTGGAAGTCAGTCAGGATGGCGAGACATTCTTTCGATTTCCCAACGATTATAACCCTGATGGTATACCTGAAAATAATCCTGCCAATTGGACCGGATTTGCCGGTGTTTCACCGGTAATAGCAAACAGTCAGAACGGAATCGATCCCATCAATCCTGATGTTGCCGGTGGCGATGTGTTTGACTTGAGCGATGTTGGGCTTGATTGGATACGATATATTCGAATCGTAGATACTGATGAACCTCCCAATGCAGCTTCAGATGATGATGGCGATGAGATTTATGATTACGGGTGGCCAGGTGGAACAACCGCCGGTTTTGATCTGGATGCTGTAGCAGCAATTTATTCCACGGATCCGCCGACACCCATCCCCACTCAGACAGTAACTCCGACTGAGACCGAAACACCAACATCGACACCGACAGCGACACCGACAGCAATACCGGAAAGAATTACAGCAGATATCATTTTATCAAAGAAAATGTATCTTCCCGGAGATAATTTTCTATGCACGATAACCCTCTATAATCATTATCCTCAAAATGTGAATGCTAACGTATATCTTCTTCTGGATTGCCACGGTATTTATTTTTTCTACCCCTCCTGGAATCAATTCCATGATTATCTGACACTCTCGCTGAATTTCAGTGAATATCGAAATACCATAATCGATTTCATCTGGCCAGATATTCATTCTGAAGACGATGATCTTCATTTCTGGTGTGCTGTCTTGGATATCGACAATCAACTCATCAGCAATATTGACAAAGAAACATTTGGATACCGCCAGCTTTGATATGATGACATGGCCGATAAGCCACATAAAAATTCCAAGAATTTATTGTCAGGAAAGGAAAAACCATGAAGATTAACATATTTTTAAAAAGTATACTGGCGATGGTATTTATCTATACAAACCCAGTCTTTGCTTTGCCCGAAGGATACGACCAAACGAATTTAACACCTCCCATATCTTGCAGCGGTATATTGGGAGTTTTCATGAATGATCAATTCCAGGAATGCGTATTGTTCGGTCATGCAAGCAGCGGAAAGTCGCCGCATAATTCCGCCAGTCGGAATACACGGGGAGCGAGTGATGAAATTTGGCAGTTCAACACCGTAACGGAAACATATTCCCCATTTTATCAGTCTGAGTTGCATTCAGCAGAAACCTATCAGATAAAATCAGCTTCTGATGTTTATATCGACACATCGACGCTGCCGCTGACATTTTATATCGCCGATCAAGATCCTTATATCAATCCATGGGAATATGGAGGGCTATGGAAAGCTCAGGATTTGAATTCCGATAACGATATTGATGATGAAAACGAGATGCTGCTGCTCACACCTGCAATATCTGGTTTTTTAACCTATATCACCGGTGTCGTCGTCGACACATCATCAGGAAATGTTTTTGCTTCGGAAGCAGCCGGTCCTGGTGACACTTTGATATATCTTTGTGATGACATACCTCCCGAGGGTAATGGAAATGGTGTTTTTGATCTCAGTGAAATACATTCGTATTTTACACATCCGGGAACGTCATATGGGTACGGTGCGTTTTTAACTTTTGATCATCTTAATCCTCAAATTATCTATACCATTGACTCAGCGGGTACATTTTACCAACTCGAGGATTCCAATGAAAACGGTGTTATTGATACCGATGAATATTTGGAATTTCCTCTGTTATTCGGAGGATTCGGTATCGCAACCGATCCGGATGGGCATATCTTCGCTTCAGCATCAGAATGGCAGGGAAATCATGCCCTGTTTCAAATTACACCAGGAAATCCCCCGGTTGCAGTATTGTACGACGATTTAACAGAACAAGCTTCTTGGATGGGTTCTGTTAAATTTGGAACAGGAACATCTTTCGAACCCTATGTTAAAGATACAAAATTATACGTAAACTATACCGATCCGTCCGGCCTGGATCCAAACCTTTTTTTGTCATATCAGGGATCTCTTCCAGAAGTTCCATCGCTATCAATAGCAAGCGGCATATTCGGAATGATCATTATTGGTTATCTTGTGTTCAGAAAAAAGCCGTAGCAATTCGATCACATGTTTAGCTGAGACATTGAGAGCATACCAACTTCGATTCAAATCAAAAATTTGGCTGGTAACATTTGATAACAGCTAAGGCTTTTGTTATAAGTTTACTTAGAATGTAATAATGATACCATTTTTAAAAAGGTTCTGGAATGCTCGAAAGCAAGTTGCGTCAACGAGAAGAAAAGCTGCACAATGCCAGAAAAGATTTCTTTCGATTGTTAAAAACAATCTATAATAAAGATGAACTGATCAATGCAGTCTGCCACTTCCTTGTTGATAATAAAATCTATTCAGATGTATTTATAGTATTTCCGGATAATAAATACATTTACAGATTCGCCACTGAAGCTGGAATCGGTTCCCGTTTCTGGCCCCTGGAAAAACAAATTCAAAATGAGGAATTTAGCGCATGTTTCAAAAAATCTTTTTTTGAACAGGAAGTTCATATCGTTGATGATGTTCTGATCCAGTGCGAAAATTGCCCCTTAATCAGTTTTCATTTAGGAAAAACAATATTGTCAAATCGAATTGAAGACAGGGAACATATTGAGGGGGTTATTGTTGTGGCATTGCCCAGCAAAATGCTGTTATCAGGCGAGTCAGATATAGAACTCGAAAAAAACTTCCTGTGTGAACTCTGCTATATAACGGGCATAAA
>JAFGJC010000137.1 GCA_016929305.1 candidate division CSSED10-310 bacterium
ACAGGTGTAGATTATGCAAGGAAAGTTGTTCGCAAATACATCGACCATCTAGATGAAGACAGACCTTTATATCCAGATCACACAAAAATGAAAGAACTGGTTAGATCCTGTGAAATCCTTGAAACTGTGGAAAAAACCATCGGACCACTTGGTTAAATTGTTTCAACCATTACGCTTGAAGGCTACTGCTTTTCTTTTTTAAAATATCGTTTGACTGGAAACACAATTGTTTCCAATACAGATCAACTCGAGACTATATCGTGAAAATTTTTTTGTGCGAAGTTTTTATATTTTTGGGTTGTTTTTTTTCCCAGCCCTGTGCATTAAGTCAGCATTCACATCAAAATCCAACACCTGTGTTATCGTTTGGAACCCTTAAAGATATGAATCTATTGATGATTTCATTGGATACGCTTCGCCAAGACAGAATTGGTACATACGGTTGTCCTCAACCGACAAGCCCATTTCTGAATGAATTTGGGAAGAACGCCATTGTTTTCACTGATATGGTCGTTCAGTATCCGGCAACCGTACAATCTCACCGTTCTCTGTTCACCTCCAGATACTTCTATCAACAGAGCAAAACATTCCCGGATGCCACACAGACCCTGGCAGGTCTGCTTCGCCAGGCCAATTGGCAAACAGCTGCTTTTGTTGACAGCGGTCTAATGGATAGGCGATTTGGCAATAGTTCCGGATTCACTGTATATGATGATCAGGGAGGACATTTGGCGCAGATACGTCAGAAAGCTGTTCGATGGCTTGATCAAAATATGCACAAGAAGTTTTTTCTGTTCATGCACACCTATGATATCCATAGCCCATACGATCCACCGTCCCCCTACAATCAACTCTTTAAAGATGTTGATTACTCCGTGCTCAAATACAATTATGGTAAGATATTGCGATCAAATGCAAAATCAGCCAACGAATCTCCCCAATCAGCCGGAGAATATGCGCACCTGTACGATGGAGGTATTCGCTACTGCGATTCTGAATTGTTTAGATTCTTTACCGATTTTTTCAAACGCGGTCTGGATAAAAATACTGTTGTTGTCATCATATCGGATCATGGAGAAAGCCTTGGAGAAAAAATGTACGTAGGTCACGGCAAACTCGATGACGTACAGCTCTATGCTCCCTTCATGATGTTCATCCCAGAATTTCCTTCCATGCTGATTTCCAATCCGATCGAATCGATAGACATCATGCCTACGTTACTTTACCTCCTTGGAGTTAAATCCCCGGATGACCTTCAGGGCAAATCCTTAATCCCGGCTTTCACTAAAAATAATCATAAAGAGGGTGTTTTCAGATTGAGTGAAGCCAGACCCAAATCTATTCGGGAAGATGACAAATGGAAGTTAGTCCTTCAGGTTGCCGAACCTTCCGACAAACTTTATGACCTGGAAAATGATCCGGAGGAACTGGCAAATGTAATTGACAAGTACCCTGACATAGCGTCCAGACTGCGAAAAGAACTGTGCCGTAAAATCGGAATGACTGAAGAGAACATTCGACAGATGATCCTAAAAAGACCTCCCAAATTACGAATTCCCGAAAATGATCAAACGCTTGAAGAACAACTTAAAACGCTTGGATACATCCAATAACTAATGATATTCAACATCAGACATTAATCTTTTGCAGAGATTCTTTCTCAGATGCTTGAATCGATGTGGATATATCACTTCCAATCCATGCTTTAATCAATTGATCCTGTTGAGCAGTTCGTGACTCACAAGGAACAATTTTATAGGTTTTGGGTTTCGGCGATTCCAGTTTGACTCTTTCAGAATACAGTTCACCATGTCTTGACAGAATGAACCGAACTTCTGTATCTGATGTAAACGACAACAGGAGATCATCCAGAACTTGCTTCGATGTAATGCGAAAACCGTTACATGCGATCAACTCATCTCCAGACTGTAGTCCGCCTTTCATAGCCGGGCCATTTCTTTCTACGGATGTAATCCATACTGAACTGTTTTTTTCTTGCAAGCGACATCCTAGATGCGCACCTGACTGCAGTTCCTCTTGATCCTGATTTTCATTGAACACAGGCTCAATATCCAGCCCAAACGCTTTAAAATACATCTCAAAAGGTAAATCACCCGTTCCGTATACAAGTTGATTAATAAATTCAATGAGATCAGATCCGGTTAAATATTCAGCTATCCTTACGATATCCTCATAACTGAATCCTGAATTGTCCTTTACATGCTTTTCGATATAGAGCTGACGAACGAGATCATCCAGGGAATAGACACCACCGGAATCCCTTATGATGCGCAGATTCAGTAACAAGGCAATGAGTGATCCTTTTAAGTAATAAGAAATGGATGAATTGTTGGTGTTTTCATCCGGCTTATAATATTTAATCCATGTATCAAAACTTGATTGTGCAGCGGATTGGAAAAAACGTCCCGGTGTGTTTAAATACCTGTGAATTACATTTCCGAGCCGCTTGAAATATTCTTTCGACGTGATGACACCCGAACGCAGTAAAAAGATATCCTGATAATAGTTTGTGAAACCTTCGGAAACCCAGAGTAAATCAGTATAGGTCTCCGTATAATAATCGGGTGTAACCAGGTCTTTGGGTCGGAGAGCCTTCACATTCCATGCGTGGAAAAGCTCGTGTGAAAAGATGCTAATTGTTTCAATGTATTTTTCCCGTGGTTGCCAATCCAGCCGTTTCACAAAAATCAGGGTTGAATTCATATGTTCCAGACCAGCATCCTTGTCCGTTAATAGAAGTAGAAAAACATATCTTTCATATGGAATATCCTTCATCATATCGATTTCAGCTGCTGTTATTTTCTCAATATCACCGATGAATTTATCCACATCCAGATTTCCGCGGCCCTCGATCGCCACCTCATGAGGTATGCCTTTGACAGAAAATTCCCTAAAAATATGATTTCCTAAAAGCATAGGACAATCAATCAGTTCATCATAGTCATGGGATTCATAAATCCATTTTTCGTTATCCACACACCTCATTCCTGTGGAAATTCGATTCCAGCTTGCCGGCATCTCAACAACTATTTCATTCATTGATTTTATATAAGGTTCAACGGCCAGCAGAACAGTGCCTGGATTGATAATGGCAAACTCATCCTCAACATAGCTGGTATTATCATCCAATTCGAAAGCGTACACGGAATAATTGACTGATACCGGGGTGCGTTTGGGTAGATGAATGAGCCATGTATGTTTGTCAGCTTTTTCGCATTTCAGGACGGTATTATCAGGTGTGGTCGCGGTGATCTTTTCCACATTTCTGGCATAATCCGAGATCAGATATGCGCCGAGAGACCAGGCTGACATGGATAAACGAATCGGGGATTCATTGTGTTCGGGAATATCTATGTTTACTTCGATCATGTGGGTTTTAGGATCTTTGATGCTCATTGTGTATCTGATTTTGTCGTAGG
>JAFGJC010000138.1 GCA_016929305.1 candidate division CSSED10-310 bacterium
CCGGGTCCGCGTCCATGTTCTCGTCCAGCAATACATAGATCGCATAGGTCGTAAACGCATAGTAATCGCCCATGTTATTATCAGTAACACCATTTCCGGCCGGATCATAACTGGATACACTGAACACATAATCCGCGCACTCGGCTAAACCAGTAACGGTAACGGCATGGTCGGTAACATATTCATCATCAGTGAACTGCAAATCCGGAGGTGTCGTTTCGCCATAAGTTACGCATGAATTCGCCGGTTCATTCGTTGTCCATGTAATCGTTACAGAGTTATGGGTCACAGCAGTAATCATGACATCAGAGATTTCAGGCACACCGCAATCGATATCAGCAGTATCGGACTCCATAAGCGGTGCATACGTCACGGTGACCATGTCACCATCAGCAACGGATATGATGCCATCGCCATTCACCGGCGCTTGAATTGAAACGACTATCTCTCCGGTATATTCCCCTGGATTTCCAGGTGTTTCAATCAGCGTAACCACTTCAGCTTCAGTTTCTGTGTCAGAAACCACATTAACGACGACAGGCTCCATGGCATTCTGATCGCGGACCATAATGCTCATAATATCCGAACACATGTACGCTGTCTTATCCAGATAGACACCATTGACCAGGTTCAGAGAATTAAGAAGATTTATCCGGCCGTACCCGGTGTACTGATCCCATCCTGGCTCTCCCAGGTCATCACAACCGTTTTGTAATAGTGATTGGACTTCGTCAGGACTGATATTGGGTGCCAATGAAAATATCAGAGCGCATGCACCCGCAACATGGGGACATGCTGAAGATGTTCCGTTGAATGTTGACGTATAACCACCGCTAAGATCTGTGGTGTGAATAAGCACTCCGGGAGCGGAAAGATCCGCTGCCGCTCCATAACTCGATCCCCAGAAATTTTCCCCGTCACAGGAACTGGTATTTTTGCGTTCATCACATGGAGACAAAGCGATAACACAGATGCAATATTCGCTATCGGAAGGAACATTTACGGGAGATGTATCGTCATTCCCGGCTGCAAATGCGACAACACATCCCGATTCCTTAGCATTTTGTATGGCATCGTAAACCGCTGTAAAACTACCGGATCCCATCCGCCAGGAATTGGATAGGACCATACCATCAAATTCCGGCCGTCTGCTGGCAGCATAATTAATGGCATCAGCTCGATTCTGATTTTGTCCGCTTGTCAAATCAACTTTTAACGGCATGATCCTGCAATGATTAGCAATTCCTGAAATACCCAGCCCATTATCGGTGACACCGGCAGCAATTCCCGAGCACGAGGTGCCATGTCCGTTATCATCTTCCGGAATATTGCTGGACACGTCTGCAAAATTCCAATCTTCATCACCTCTATCCAAAAAATTATCAACCAGATCCGGATGATCCAAATCAGCACCGGTATCAATGATGACAACGACCACATTGGGATTGCCACGAGTTATATCCCAGGCATCCACAGCTCGTATATCATGACCGGCATAGGGAGGGCATACACAGGTCGTGACTTGACCGGTGTTATTCAGATTTTGTTGATCAATGAATTGAGGATCATCGGGAACAAATAACATGTCGTCAAAACTGATCAAGGAAAACTCGGCATAACGCACATCCGATCTGGCATTATAGGCACGGATCGCCTGGAATAATGTCATTCCTTCTGGCACCGTCACCGTATAATAACCCGGTGTCCAGTGATCTTCCGTGACGGAGGATCCCATGTCATGAATGACCGAAAGGCACGTTGAGTGATCCAAATCGTTGAAGAAACGCACTGTCAATTCGTGCCCGATAACTGGTTTTTTATAGCCATCATTGCCGAGCAGAACGGGAAATGCCGATAAAATATCCAGTTCTTTGTTAAGTTGCTCACATAATTGTAATATATCGCGACCAGCTGCAATTGAAAAATGAATATGGTGGTAGTAATGATTCAGATCATGTTTGACATTCACATCGAATTTTTCAGTGAATGCCTGCAACTGATCCTTCGTCTGTAATGCTTTAAACCGAACCATAAGTTCGTTGTCCACAACTTTAAAGTTAAACCGCTCTCTGAAATACTTGTCGAAATAATAAGCATCCGACTCAAAAGCTGCTTTTGAGGTGAGTATTTTTATTGGTTGAGCGAAGACGGAAACCCCGCACCAACAAATGATCATTAAAAGAAACATTGGAATTTTATTCTTATTCTTCATCATCCCTCCTCCATCCAGTAGTTGCGCGCGACCAATAGAATTGATCTTACGCGAACGATGATAACAACCCCATTTACAATTGATTTTTTTCTAGAGACATATTGTTTTCATAGCTTTGTAAAGTATTTTTATTGATATATATTTGCAGTGTCAAGCTATTCCACACGCATTCCGGGCCACCAGTTACTTCCACCGTATTCATCACTGATCATGAGTTGTATTTGATGTGAACTTTCAGTAACCGGTACGGGCACTGGAATTTTAATCGAGTAAATACCATCAAACGCATGGGTATCTCCATCATAACCCTCATCATTCAAAAAGATGCCCAGCGCCTGCTTATTATAGTAAAGTTCAACGGTAAGGCTATCGTTATCGGGATCAAACGGTATGCACTCTACGGCAATAATCCCCGCATTATCATTATCCGATTCAGTGAAATGGCATCCTGCAACCATGATGAAAGGATCCGCATTGGGATGAGCTGGAATGCGTTTGATTTTGGTAATTCCGCCTTCGGAACAGCTCCATACGGTCTTGTTATTCATGACGAGTCTGAAGGTTTCATATCCAGCCAGACCCTGGCGGGGGGTTAAATGTTTGAAACTGCTGCCATCGAAAGTATTTAATCCTCCACCTGTGGCAATCCACATCAATCCGTCATCGTCAAAAACAATATCCCTTACACGGTAATGAACGAGACCATCAGACTCAAGGTAATTTATGAACGTCTGACCATCAAATCGCGACATACCTCGACATGCGCCAAACCATTTGATGTTACAGGTATCTATTTCAGCTTCATAAACCCGGTGAAAAACCAGACCGTCATCTTCAGTATAATTCGTGAACGCACCGCCATCAAATTTGGAGACGCCGGCATCATGGCAGAACCAGTATGCACCGCCGGTTTCTTTCGCAATACGGTATGTCAAGTTTATGGGTAGCCCATCGGATTCATCGATCGTGTTCCAATTGCCTTCATGCAGGTGACATATACCCCCGCCAAATGTAGCTACCCAGATATCGAGACCGTCGACGAAAATATCTGAAATATAATCACACGACAGACCGTTTTCCTGTGTATAATGAGTCCATTGTGACCCGTTAAACTCATACAATCCGTTTCCAAAAGTTCCAACCCATACATGCCCATATGAATCGATATCCAGAGCATTTATCCATCCCGGTTCCAATCCGGTTTGCGGTTCGAAAATTCGATGTTCCCGGGTGTTGAACCAGCCGACATGTCCACTGGCACAGCCAAACCAAATTTTGTCATTGTCTTTCAGGATTCTTCGCACATAATTATCCGGCAGCCAATCATCCGTTAAATAGTGATGTACAGGTTTCATGTTGTGAAGTTTCTGGATTCCACCTCTGCGAAAACCTATATATAAATCTCCACTCTGATCAGAAGTCATTGATGTTGTTTCCCGGCACCAGAGTTCATCATTGTTTTCAAAAGAAATCCAGCCGTTCCCGTTAAAGAAGGCCAATCCATTCTGTGTTGCAGCCCACAGTCTATCTTCTGAATCAAAACAGAGCATGTTGACGGAATCGGAAGGTAAACCATTTGACATTGTATAATTTGTAAAAACTCCATTTTGAAAGGAGCTTATACCGTGTGTCGTGCTGATCCACAAGATCAATCCAGGTCCATAAACAAGATCCGTCACAAGATCGGAAATCAATCCGTCCTGTTCTGAATATCCTTCTATCACTTCATTGTTTTCAATCCTATTGATTCCCTTTCTTCCGCCGGCCCACCCGTTGGTCAAATCGGTCACGATCGCCGTAACATAGTTACTGTTCAAACCGTCAGATTCAGTAAGAAAAATCCAAACATCGCCGTCTTTTATTCCCAGACCGTTCCCAAAGGCAGCGCCGAAACCAGCCCATAGTCTGTTTGTGGAATCAACAGAAAGAGAAAGAATATGATTGTATGGAATACCTTCTGCTTCGGTAATCGAAGACCATTTCGATCCGTCGTAGACCAGAATACCACCATACAGGCTGCCAAAAAATAGCTTACCCTCCATATCGCGGACTCCGGTAATGATCCAGTTATCGTTCAAGCCGTCTGTGGCGGTGAACTTTTTATAATCCGCTGATTCGAGATACCATCTGACAATACCGCCCGTAGTGGCAGACCATAAATCCTGTCCGTCGATGAAAAGGGTCGATACATCGTTGGCATTCGTGATATTTTCAACCGAAAGAACAGGTATAACTCCAGTATCTTCAGCATACACAGATAAAACAAAACACAGGACTAATTCAGCGAATAACAGCCAATATTTCGACCGGAACCGGTTATGGATGATAGAAAAAATCATTTGCTGATTATCCCTGAAATCTGTTTAATTTCTCTCTTCTGTAAATCGTTTACAATTCCTTGAAGGCTAATACGACATGCTTTCTATCCGTTACCTTGGAAACTTCTTACAGCTATTATCTGATAGCAATCGTAAATAAAAAAATACCGGAATCTCCTTATGAGAAGCATTGAGATTCCGGTAAATACCGTCAAATGAACTTAAGCAGTTATGCCGGTCTTTTCTGAAGCAGGTTTTTGATATCCGTCAATGTTTCATTAACTCTGAATATAACAATCAGAACCTCGCAATAAATACGGATCAAAATGGGTCCGAGAATCAAGATCAGCAAGCCGGCGAGAAACCCCTCAAAACCTTGTGTTAATGACATAAGAAACCCGATCAGACAGCCTAAAATTCCCAGCCAGAAAATAATTTGAATAATAATCGGTGTAATCATTCTGCGAAACGTCAAGAAATCCCCCATGGTCAACCTCCTTTGTGCGCTTAAAGTCTCATTTGAATAAAGACTCAATCGAGACCGTTAGAATTTAGTGGCGAACGACGAGATGATACTCCGTTCCAATAGCTGTGTCAACACAACAACTGTGAACCATATGAAATTGTTTTCCATGTTGACAACAGTAATGGACAGAACATACTCTTGAACGATGTTTGCAGTTACCATACGACGGTTGCTATCGCTTAAAATTGCTGTAATCTTCCCCTTGATTCTTGGGTTGCTGGGTGTTTGCAGCACAAGTCTGGCTGAATCATCAACAGCCACAGAACCTTCAATAGAAATACCGGACGATATGAGCCGACGGATGTTCGAGGAGGCTGCGTATGTCAAGGCGCAATTCCACGAGCAGGCCCGAACGCTATTCAGTCGCACACCCGTGGGATTTGATTTCGATACACTCAAGCGCGTTCAGCGTTGGTTTATTCGCTTACCGATGGCGCTTCCCGGTTTCGTTGAGAAACTCCATGAACAAAGCCGTCTTCTAGGTTTTGTCGGTTCAATGATCGTTTTAGCGTTCTTAATTGTTTTGCTTTACAGCCTTATTGGCAGGAAGCGAGTTTTTCAGCGATTGGAATCATCTGCAAAACCTTTGACTCAAACGATCCCGGACAATCTGCTACCCATCGTTCAATCGGTTTTTAAAATCATTGCAGCGTCTCTTCTGCCAGCTCTTCTGCTCGGAACCTTTTATCTTGTCAAAGCCCTCACGACTTACGAAGCAGCAGGATTTCTTGTGATCGGTCACTATCTTACATTATGGACATTTGGTGCATTAATCATCACATCTCTTCAGGAATTGCTCACCCGCGATCATCTTCCCATACCCCCGCATTATGGCATCACTCTGTTCCGTATCTCTCGTATTGTCGTCCTTTTTATTCTTGTCAATCTGGCGATATTCAACAGCGCTAAAGTATTTAATCTGCCTTCGGATATACTTGCGTTAATAAAATTTCTGATAAACCTGGCGATTGTTTTTTCTCTCGTTTTTCTCATGTTCAAAAAAGAGGCAATTCTGGGAATACTGCCCGACCTGCCATATTCCAGTTATCAGATTCTCACCAGAGGTTTTAAACGGCTTTACACGCCTGTTATGGCTGGCACATTCATTACGGGTTTACTTTGGAGTTTTGGTTATCACGCGCTATGCAAGTTTATATGGATTAAAACTTGGGCAGTCCTGGGATATTTAATTTTAATGTCTGTTGTATATCATTATCTATGGACGTCGTTGAAACAATGGCATTCAAAAAAAGATGATACAGATGAGACAGCACAACTTCTTTATAGAGCGCTCCGATCGGTTGTTTTGCTTTCCACTGTCACCATCACAGTCTTGGGCACTTTGCAACTTCTGGGACTGTTCAGTCCTTTACAACGCATTATATCGTTTACATTGCTGAAGATCGGCAATGCACCTCTATCTCTGTGGACAATTTTCAAAGCGTTATTTATACTACTGATTTTTATCTATCTATCAAAACTCATACGCGCTTATTTTGATTATAAAATATTTCCTTCCGTGGGATTAGAGGAAGGTTTAGCATACTCGATCAATACCATAATCGGATATTTTCTTATCATACTTGGTTTTATATATGCGCTTAAAGTCATCGGTCTTGATCTTCGATTTATAATGATTTTTGCGGGTGCCATCGGTATTGGAATCGGCTTTGGTCTTCAAAATCTGGCATCAAATTTTGTCAGCGGTTTTATCATTATTTTCGGCAGGAAGATTCGTAAAGGGGACTGGATTCAAGTCGGTGACACACTGGGTTTTGTTCAAGAGGTAACCTTACGGGCAACGAAAGTTCGAACAAGGGATAATGTGGAGTACCTTATTCCAAACTCAGATCTCACCGCCAACACGATCGTTAATCACACGCTCTCAGACCCCGAAATCCGCATTCACATACCTGTCGGTGTCACGTATAAGGCTAATCCTGTTCAAGTAACGGATATTTTGTTAACATGTGCCCATTCAAACTCAAGTATCAGTAAACGTCGTAAACCCAACGTTTGGTTTAAAGCTTACGGCGAAAGTTCCATTGATTTTGTGTTACTCGTCTGGATAGATGTGCGGAAAATCAGCGAAGAGGATGTAAAGAGTCAGCTGTATTACGCAATATTTTCAGCTTTGGCGGACGCCGGCATCGAAATTCCCTTTCCTCAGCGTGACCTTCACATTCGGTCAGATGCCACCAAAAATACCATTGTGCCAGAAAACCAGAATCCACCCAAAGAAACGAATTAGCGGATTGCCCCTTGTTTACCGATAATTCTCCGCATCAATCCTATCTGACCAATATGATAGACCTCATGCAGTGCCAGAAATAACAGCATTTCTCTTTTCTGATCCGTCAGTTTCTCCGGGTCGAAAGCCAGCAAATTTTCTTTGATTGCCCGTGATGTCGCCTTATGCATTCGATGCAATTCATCCAAAGAAATTGCATCAGACTTTGGAACAGATGATGTCCCCCTGTCGTATTTTTTCGTGATCGATGCATCCGACATGCAATCCGTTTCCAATGCTTGAAATACAAGATCTCGTGAAACGATAATATGACCCAGCAACCAGTTGATATTATTTCCGCCATTAGGAGCATTTATCAAGGTATCGTCATGGCTGATGCCTTCCATGTTTATTTCAAGAGCGGAATCATTGAACGCAAATAGATACTGTAGTGATGAAATCATATCGATCCTCCCGTATCAAACCATTTCCACAATTAATAAAAACTTTCACTGACGATCGCTTCATTTCAATGCAGCGATGACGAACATTTCATCGCTATATTCATTAGAAACATCGCCAAGTGATTCATAGTAATTGACTTCGTTAAATCCACACTGTGACAGCATCTCTTCGTACTGATCCACAGTGTAAGCCTGATAACTTTGCGCGTAACGTGTGACATCTGATGACTCGGCATCAATGACAAAGTAGCGGATTGTTGTTGTGTGAGATTTTTTGTTCCATAACGTTTCTTCAAGACAAATATAGGCATTATCTGAAAAAACACCTGATGCAGCGCTGTACCATGTTGGATCGCTCTTCCCAATTATTTCCAATGCTTCATAGCGCATCACTTCCGCCAGAAACATGCCGCCGGATTTCATGGCTGCAAATGCCTTGTTTAAAATCATCATTGCATCGGCGGGTCGAAATACATTGAATTCGCCGAATATAATCATTACCAGATCATATCCATTGCCGAATGAAGCCAATCGGATATCACCTTGGAGGTACGCACACGGTAGATCAAGGCATGCCGCTTGATTTTGTGCGAATTGAACGGCTGCCGGTGAATAATCAATGCCAACACATCTGTGTCCAAGTTTTGCCAATTGTGTAAGATACAAACCAGGACCGCATCCCAAATCGAGAATCAACGAAGATTTTGACGTCAGTATTGCCCGATGAATCCAGTCCACTTGGCGCTGAATAACGGACTTACGCCTGCTGGCCGCATCGCTTTTTTGAGAGAGGTGAATTTTAAGCATTCGCGGACTAAAGCTTTCATCCTGCCAGGGAATGTTCTCACCCTCAGACCATGGCTCCGGGTCAGTAATCCGGCTGACAATATCACGCAAAAACATGCCGGTATTAAAGCATGAAATTTAATCAAAAGATATAAAGTACAGTGTTTATGGTGCTTCACAACGCAGCTCATCCCACTCGGTTTCGAATCTGTTCAACAGTGCTAATTTATCGGATTCTGCTAAAAAAGATGCTCTGACACCATTCATTGACAATGTATAGATATCATTAAGACTCAAATCCATGTGCCTGACGATATTCATGTATTCTTCAATCAGTGTTATCTGAAACATAGAAGGATCATCCGTATTGACCGTAACCAGAAGTTCATTGTCAAGATATTGTTTCAATGGATGTGATTTGAGATCAGGGCAAAGCTGTGTCCTGACATTACTTGTTGGACATAGTTCAACAGGTATTCTTTGTCTGCACAAGTATCTAACGAGGATTGGATCCTGGAATGCTGAAAATGCATGTCCGATCCGGTCAGGTTCTAATGTGCGAAGTGCTTCCCAGATAAATTCTGACGGTGTTCCTTCTCCAGCATGAACCGTAGTGTAGAATCCCATGGATTTTGCCTTATGAAACACATCTTTGAACAATCCCGGAGGATATTCCCGCTCTGATCCCCCAAGTCCAATACCTATAACACCATTGTTTAAAAAGGGCTGGAGTTTTTTTAATTTTTTCATTGCTGATACAGGGCCGTCATCTCTGACAAGGTCAACAATTAATGTCGAGCAAATCCCGAAATCCATCTCCGCAGCCTTTATGCCCAAGATGACATTTTCAATGATCGCCTCCATACTTAAATCCTGATTTTTGAAATCCCCTGGAGAACAAAATAACTCAGCGTATTTAACGTTCTGGCAATGAAGATCCTCAAGTACTTTATAAGCGATAGTCCGGAAATCCGATGCAAGGGTGATAAATCTATTTTTCCATTGCCAGCATTTTAAAAATTCTTGCACTGATTTAAATCGGAATCTTTTTTTAAGTTCAGAGACGGAATGAATCACTTCACCGTCCTTCACCCGTTTTATTAAATCCAGCATAACAGTATGAGGTATAGAGCCTTCAAGATGGATATGCAGTTCTGTCTTGGGTACTTTTTGAATGAGATTTGCCAATGAATCGGAATCATTTTGGAATGTCATGTCAAGCTGCCGCTAGAAATGTCACTAAATCGGTAACTAATTCACTCATAAATACGTAGTCCAGCGTTTCAGGTGTATCAGATCTTGTGTGATAATTCGGATTTCGGTAAAACGCGGTATCCGTAATCATCAAAGCTTTATATCCGCAATCCCAGAAATTGCGGTGGTCGCTCATTCGTGATCCCGGAACGAGTTTTCCTTTAAACGGCGCCAGAACATTGACATAAGGTAAATTAGAGGTTTTACGAACGGTATTCAGTAAACTTCCAGATAATTCCCTTGACTGACGGTCATGTACGATGCAAAGAAAATTACCGATATGCGATCTATTGAAAAGCAGGAAACCCGGCGGATACTTCTGAGATCCGACCTGGCTATTCCTAAATCCAACCATTTCCAGACAGATCATTCCTTCGATTCTCTCATCGGCTCTGATCATATTCTGTGCATGTATGTAACTGCCCATATTGGGTGTTGCAAATGCTGGTGGCTCTTCAAGTGTAAACGCAACAAATTTTACTGCTGTTTGTGAGCTTTCAGCAAATTGTTTATTTAAAAATCGAGCCAGTTCCAGCAGCACCGAAATACCGCTTGCATTATCATCCGCACCCGGTGAAGACTCCACAGTATCGTAATGAGCTCCAACAAGATAGCGTTTGGATGAATCCCGATAATTACTTGTTTTTCCTATGATATTTGCGGTTTCAATCCCCATGAAACAAACCGGTTCCATACAGGTTTCCAGTCCATAATCATTCAGATTATTCAGGATATAATCTTGAGCAGCTCTGAGTTTCACGGGTTTAACAATACTTCTTTCACCAATTTCATCCGCAAGGGTTTTCACGTGTTTGAACAGGCGATTTTCTAAATCCATGTTTCTCATTTATTTATCTTCTCAGAGTAGCGATAAACCGCTTATGTTGCTGGAAACACTCAAGTGCATCGCTAATTTCATTGAAAACGAGATCCGCTGTCATCAATGCTTTTGCAAACGCTCCCTCCTTCCCGATGATACATATACCAAGCGCTGTTTTTTCTAGCATGAGTACATCATTTGCGCCGTTTCCAAATGCTGCTGTAAATTCAGGTTGTATAGTCTCAATAAAATTGGCCTTGGCTTCCGCTTGATGTTCACCGGTAATAATATGTAATTCGCATGGAATGTTTGAAATTTCTTTTTTCACTGAACCAAAAGTATCTGCCGTCAAGATGTAAATCATATAGTGTTTTGACAATTGAATTAATCGTTTATGAATTGACTCGGGGAGTTTTCCGTCGGTTGCAAGCGTTCCGTTGTAATCGAAAACCAAAGTCGTAATTTGGAAAGTTTTGTATCCGGGAATTTCAAAAATCATTTCAATTAACTCCCCTCATATTTCGAATCCTAACGGATCATATCTGCTGATGCATAAAAAATCCGTGTAAGGATAATTTATAGATGAATGCCTTCTTAAAGTAAATTAGCATTGCCCATTTGATTTTATAAATACTAGGGATTAGAGTAAGTGGGATTATAGGGGATTCGAAGTTGGGACTTGAAGGATAATGAAGGGTCAACGTGAACTTTGGGTAGGTTTCATTATGAAGTATCGTTTTGTGATTTTGTTTTCAATAATTTTCATTTCCAGTTGGACAATACTGACGATTGCTCAAAACGATGAGCATACAATTTATGAATATCTGGATCTTTATTCCCAGGTTTTTGAACTTGTTCAGGCCACGTATCTGGAGCCGACCGATCCGGAAATATTAACACTCGGTGCTGTTGAAGGCATGCTGCTCGAGGTAAGTCACTATTGTTCCATTCAGCCGGTTTCCGGAACAAGCCCTTTAATTCCGGCTTTAG
>JAFGJC010000139.1 GCA_016929305.1 candidate division CSSED10-310 bacterium
GCTACATTGCCCGTACGCCGGAAGAGAAAGCACCGGTATTTAAACAGGAGTTCGAGCGGACGATCACTCATTACCAAAACGAATCACTGGATGACACTTTCGTTAGAATTTTTCTCTGTGATGGACATCGTGCCATCTGGAACTATGCCTATCAGTGCCCGGTATTGAAAGGCCATCTGTTTCTGGTCGACTTTTACCATACAACGGAACATCTTTCCAGGGCGGCGGAGGCCATATTCGGAGCTTCGTCCGAATATGGAAAACAATGGTACCTGAAATGGCGGGATGCACTCAAGACCGATGTAACCGCGCCACAATCGATCATTCGCTCGATTGAAGGATATCTGCAAAGAAATAAGCTGCCGAAGAGTCGTGCCGACGACGTGAAAAAAGAACTCACTTTTTTTAAACGGAACAAAAAGCTTATGCACTATAGTGAATTTATCAGTAAGGGATATCCCATCGGTAGTGGACCGGTTGAAGCTGCAGCAAAAACCATTGTCAAACAAAGGATGTGTAGAAGCGGAATGCGCTGGAGCCGCCCCGGTGCGCAATACATTCTAACTCTCAGAGCACAGGTGAAGTTAGGAACATGGGATGCCTTTTGGAAAAATTATGTGGTGCTACGAGTGGCGGCTTGACAGAATGAGTGCCTATAATGAAAGTTCCACCCTTTCTTTCAGACGTCATCATGTCTCGGCCTCCTTCATCAATGCCAGATTAAGGTGAGTAATCCGATCGATAATCTGCTGCAATCTGCGATATTGTGCAAGTCCTGCCTGCGCATCTTCAACGTGCGAGTTGGAAACATACTTCTGGCGTTGTCGCCCCTTTTCGTTGACAACTAAATAGTGGCGTGGACCGTGACGGTCTCCGCTGTGGCAGCGGCAACCGGGTCGGGAGCAAACTGAGAATCGCTCTACCCATGTACCATGGAGCAGTTGCGATAAGGTACTCATCTCGGCAAGGAGCTCGGTGCGCTCTTTAAGAAGTTTTTTGTTAGTAGTAGTTGCCATAACTGAAATATAGTGTATATTATATACGCTATACAAGTTATATGAAATAAATTTGGAGATCTGATCATAGAAAATCAGGAATTATCTGGTAAAAAGGGTGAGGAATGTGGGTTAAAGTATTCAAACCTCAATTGAATCCGGAAAATACGGAGGAATGCCGTAATGTGAGATGTAAATCAGTGGGCGGAGGAGATACGATTTGCTATGATGGATATGGCAGACCCCTGCCAAAAAATCATATGTGCAGCCAAAATTTGATCGAAATCACGCCATTGACCATTCCCGGCGGCGGTGGGCCACCAGATACATTACCTGCATCACGAATGATTGATTTTATTATTCCAGACTCCTCGAAAATATATGGTATTGATGATGGAAGGAGCTATTATACTTATGACCCATATAACAAGGAACACAGAAGCCATTATTTATCAGTTAAGGAAGGCGGCTCGATTTCGTTTCAACTTTATATCTCGCCTGTGCTTTTTCGAAATTTCAGACCCTTTATTGCAAAAATCAGCGATAGATCTTACCTTGCATTTGACTCGTTGCATAAAGATACTTTGCTTATAACTGATACTCTCAGTAACATTAATATTTCTGGGCTTGATCAACGGAATTCCCCAGTAGATATTACAATTAGTGGTGTCAATCGAAGGGCTGACACAGTCCAGTTGGTATGTGACACCTGTGAAGATGGATTGAAGGCATTCTGTTTTGAAGAAATGACGTTTGACAGCCTGCGTATCTATTTCGTGAATAGTCCTTCATTTAATCCGGATAGTGTCGCCATTAAGAATGAAATCAACAAAATACTCAAACAGGCGGTACAGAAAGTGTCGTTTGTTTCCAAAAGAACATACAACAATACGGGATGGGATGACAACGGGAATGGGAAAATGGATTTTTTTCCGAAAGAAGATTCAGTTCCTCAAGAAAGACTCGAGCGCCGTAACTTGCTTGATTCTATTGAATCTACCTTTACTGATTGTTACCCTTGTAACGATCCCCAGATCAGCAGACAGACTCCGAAAATCATTGTCACTCCATCAGCAATCAATTCCAACTGGTTATTGATGGAAGATGCCCAGGCCAGTTCCGATACCATCACAGTGCAATATTACGATGATTTTCGTGATCCTTTAATACGCAATGTTGAATTTGTGATATCTTCATGGGACGGAAGCAATTCGGAAACTGTTAAAATTCATTATGATCTTGGCGGTAGCGTCACAAATGAAGATAGAAATCGTATGGGGTTAAAACTATTTGGATCCGTTTTAAAATATAATCATCCCCGGCATAGTGTGCTTAAGCGACAGAACTTTCCAAGAGGTTTAACATTTAAAACCACATCATGTTCCTGGCTTATGGGATCAACCAATTATCATGATGTTATGCATGAATTTCTACACATGAGAAAAGCCGGGCCGTTGAGTCATGATGACAATGACAGCATGAATTTAATGTTTCGCAAAAGCGTCAATCCGGCCTATAATTTACTACGTTACAGGCAAATTATAACCGACGATATCATGGGTAATGGTTTCCATGAACGCCAATGGGAGATCATTCGAAGAAATAAATCATAGGAGGATTTATATGTCAACATATCGTTTAGTACTTTTTTTATTGCTTTTATTGTCATTGAATACCGTATCCAAAGATAAAATGACGCCGATCGAAATGATTTATGCAAACAGGTGTCATATTATGGATGTAAAGAATCAGAGGAATTACA
>JAFGJC010000140.1 GCA_016929305.1 candidate division CSSED10-310 bacterium
CTGATGCTCTCGTCGATGAATATTCTAGACTGCGAAGAATGATTGATGTAAGAAAAGAGTTGTCGATTGATGTCGGGATTGCATTGCGATTGGAGCATCTTAAACAACTATATTTTTTAAGCAATTTTGAACTGACCATAGTCCTTATCTGCCTTGCTCCGGAGCTTGATCTCCGCTATGAAAAACTCTATGCATATATGCAGGATGATATTACGAAAAAAAGCCCGACAGTTGCTTTTGCTCTTGATGTTGTATGTGCAAATCTCAGAGAAAAGGTAGAGAAACGAAAAAAATTTCAACAATCACCGATTTTCATCAACTCTTTGATTAAGGTAATTGCCGACTCTTCTCGTGTTTGCCCATCCATGTTGTCTTCATTTTTAAAAATCGATTCTCGAATAGTTGAATTTTTATGTGACAATGATAGTATTGATTTAAATCATGAACATTTTTATGAGAATATTCTTCCTCAACAACCGATGAACGATCTGCCCATAATGGATAGTGTCCGAAGTTCTATTCAATCGATTTTGAATTCTATCACAAGTAGTTTCAAACCTATCCTTTTCTTATGGGGTAATAGTGATGCGGGTATGAATAGTGTTGCAGAAGCTATCTGTACGGAACTTGGTAAAATGTATATCCTGTTCAAAGGCCATACTCTCGCCGAGAGTGGTACCCATTTCCGTGCGCTTTTTGACCGGGTCTTAATGGAGTCAAAACTGAGAGATGCTATCATCCTGTGGGAGAATTTTAATATAATGCTTCACGAGGAGCGGCATTCAGATTTGGGTGATGCCATAACATTAATGAACCAGTTTGATGGAATTATACTGTTAACGAGCAATACCTCATGGGAACCGGGTGCATTATTCAGTCCTTTTAAGTTTTTTTCCATTCACATCCTCAACCCATCAGCAAAGTTACGGCATGAACTCTGGACCTCGAGTATGCAGAGTGCCGGGGTTTCATCTCCTGTCGACGAGCTTGTCCATATTGCTGCGATGTTTCGTATGAATCCGCGACAAATCAGAGATGCGGCTTTTACTGCAGTAAGGCATGCGTTCGTGCTGACAGGAAAAGAAGCAAGGCCACGGGAGCAGGAGCTTTTGGGTGCCTGTCGTATCCACTCGGCGACGAAATTGGGAGAACTAGCAAAGAAAATAAAGCCTCACTATCAGTGGAGTGATATCGTTTTACCTCATGAAAAAGTCATGCATTTGAAAGAACTCTGCGGTAGCATGAAATATCGTGCACAGGTCTTTGAAGAATGGGGATTTGAGCGTAAACTTTCTTTGGGAAAAGGGGTACACGCACTCTTTGCAGGTGGTTCGGGCACTGGCAAGACCATGGCATCAGAGATTATCGCTCATGAACTTGGAGTCGATCTCTATAAGGTCGATCTTTCTACGGTTGTCAGTAAATATATCGGTGAAACTGAGAAAAATTTGTCGCGCATTTTTAATGAGGCGGAGAATAGTAATGCCATTTTGTTTTTTGACGAAGCAGATGCTTTAATGGGTAAGCGTTCTGAGGTGAAGGATGCTCATGATCGATACGCGAATATTGAAATTTCCTATTTATTGCAAAAAATGGAAGAGTATAATGGCATGAGTCTTTTGGCGACGAACCTGCGTCAGAATATCGATGATGCCTTTATCCGTCGAATACGGTTCATTATCGAATTTCCTTTTCCTGAACGTTCGTATCGATTGGAAATCTGGAGAAAGGTTTGGCCCGATGATACTCCCCTTTCAGATGATATTGATTTCAATTTTTTAGCAAATCAGTTCGAGTTAAGCGGTGGAAATATCCGCAACATTGCACTGAATGCCACGTTTATTGCAGCTGAAAAGGGAAGTAAAGTGACGATGATGCATATTTTATATGCAACAAAAAGAGAGTTCCAGAAGACAGGAAAAGTTTGTTTGTCAGAGGATTTCGGTAAATATAAGAATATTGCTGTATAAAAACATTATCAATTGGATAAAGTCTGTATGTTAGGATCTTCAGCAATTGCTAGCTTTGCAGAAAGTCTGCGAAAGTATCTGGAAGATAGGTTGAAATCCAACATTAGCCAAATACTCGTAACGTTAGAATCACCAAAAAAAATCCTGGATGAAAATCAGTCCAATAAAACTCTTCTTTCTTTATATATATATAGAATCGTAGAAAATTCAGACTTGAGAAATTCAATGACGTTTATTGATGGCAGCTCAAAGATAAAACGATTCATTGCACTCGATATTCATTTCTTGCTGATACCGTATGGAGCAGATGCAGATAGCATTTTAAAGATTTTCGGCCGGACTCAGCAGATAATGCAAAGCACGGTTCTTTCCGGATCATTGCTGCTGCAAAGCCTAGAAGGTGAAGATTTGAGCATTAAAATCACCCAACAACAGCTTTCGCAAGAGCTGATCACACAGATGTGGCAGGCATTGGAATGCTCGATGCGGCTTGCACTGTATTATCTTGCGACTCCAATCATCATAGATTTGGAGAAAGACGAGAGTGTAGACGCAGTCAAGGATCGAAAAATAGGGAAAGGTGAATAAGAGAGAACGACATGAATAAGACGCAGCAATCATTTGCCTACCTCAATCGTTCGTTTAAACCAGCCCGATTCATTGTTAAACTGCGAGATTGTTTGACTATGAATAAACGACCATTCGGGCAAATATCATTGGCTGTACAACCGCGTTTAACGAATGGGTATTCATCGCTCGACAAACCTGAAGTCACGCCGAGTGGGATATATGCATATTTCTCAATCGCTGATGGAGATTACCTCGTTACACTATCTGCGTTGTATTATTTATCAAAACAATTTTCCATATCTCTTCCCTTCACTCTGTCTGAAAAGGACCCGGAGAGCCCGATTGATGAAGAACTCACGATCGAACTGGAAGGGGAAAGTGTTATAGCAACAGTGTTAATGCTTCCAGCTCCTTCCTACCTATTCTCGCCAGGTAGCATTCTCATTCGAATTTTATTCCGCTCCTTTAAAAATAAAATTCCGATACCGGATGCAAAAATATACGCGGTAAAGACGGTAGAAAACAAAAAAGTTTCAGTTTATGTCGGCCGGACCGACGCCAATGGTCAGTCAGTGCTTTCCATTAATCGTGTTTCTTCTGAACAAATAGTTCAGATCAACGGAATCGATTTTAACGGTCCCAAAAAAATTGACATTATCGCTCTGGATGTCACATCAGGAGCATATGTAACCCAAAAATTCGTGCTCTTGGATGAGGTATTCCAGACAATCAATATGATTATCGAATTATAACGGTAGAGAATCAAATAAAGGAATTTAAATAGATGATTTTTAACAACTTCATGGCTGCCATCTAATCAAAGGAGAGTATCAATGCCTGAATATCTATCGCCTGGTGTGTACATGGAAGAAATTTCTATTGGTCCGAAACCAATTGAAGGAGTTGGCACAAGTACTGCGGGTATGCTCGGTTTGACGGAACGTGGGCCTGTTGGAGTACGTCTGGTTACAAACATGGGTGAATATCAGCGTTATTACGGAGGATATCTCAAGGATTCATTTCTGCCGAATGCAGTTGAAGGTTTCTTTGGCAATGGTGGAGCCCGGTGTTTCATAGGACGAATCGCTGGCTCTAGTGCTGCAATGAGTAAAAAGGATTATTCTGGATTATACCTCCGTGCAACCGGACCAGGAGTGTGGGGGAACAGAGTGGGTTTTTTGGTGCTCAACACGAGTGGTGATACATCAGCTCACCCGATGTCGACAGATTCAAAATTATTCAAAATGATTATTGCTTATTGGAAGAATGCACGGCCAGTTTTAACATCTGTTAATGATCTATCAGTGTTACCAAAAAATCCTGCGGATTTCACATCTGACCATAAAACCTTAATAAAAGAATGGGAATCACAGATAAACGCAATTTTAGATACGGCAGATATGGTTGAAAGTTTTGATGAACTTTCCATAATAGCTTCTTCTCCCAACTATTTCAGCAAAATTATTAATGCGCAATCATTTCTTATTAGAATGACCAAATCAGCGGGTTCGGAGGATGAAGAGAAGCCGGATTCTGATCTGACTAATCGGCCTGGTAATTTGTATAAATTCGATTTTCTGGATAACGGAGCAACCACGGATCCGGCGATTGAGTTAGATGATTTTAAAGGCAATCCAGCTGCAAAGGCTGGTAAGCGAACAGGGATAGAAGCATTCAAAGATGTCGATGAAATTAATATCGTATATTGCCCAGATGTTTACTATACTAACATTGATAGCGAAGCATTGATTAAAGCAATTGTTGGTCATTGTGAATTGATGAAAGATCGATTCGCAATAATTGATTCTCCGCAAGGCCAGAATATTGTTTCTGCGGTCCAAAAGCCGGTTGATTCCACCTATGCAGCATTTTATTATCCGTGGATAAAAGTCTATGATCCGCTTCTTAAAGATAGAAAATTAATTCCACCAGGAGGATTTGTCGCAGGAGTATACGCACGTTCCGATATCGAACGTGGCGTTCATAAAGCACCTGCCAATGAAATCGTGAAGGGGGCGCTTGAATTGGAGTTCCCGCTTTCTAAAGCGCATCAGGCAATTCTCAATCCCAAAGGCATTAATGCGATTAGGCAATTCCCCGGCCGAGGAATCAGGGTATGGGGAGCGCGTACCACCTCCAGCGATCCGGAATGGAAATATATAAATGTGCGTCGGCTTTTCCTCTATGTTGAAGAGTCCATTGAAAAAGGAACGCAATGGGTTGTCTTTGAGCCGAATAATGAACAGCTCTGGGCTCGCGTGAAGCAGAGTATCGTCAATTTCCTGACAACCGTGTGGCGCGATGGCGCATTAATGGGAAGTACGCCTGAACAGGCATTTTTTGTCGACATCGGTTTTTCCACGATGACGCCGGCAGATCTTGATAATGGCAAGCTTATTTGCATGATCGGCATAGCACCGACAAAGCCTGCTGAATTTGTCATATTCAGGATCTATCAGAAAACGCTTGAAGTTAAATAACGATAATTAACCATATTCATAATACAAAGATGAGGAGATACACATGGCTCGTAACGATCCATATCGCAATTTCAGGTTTAGAATAGAGATTGATGGAATAACACAAGCCGGTTTTAATGAGTGTGCTTTTGCAGACTCGTCAACTGAGATCGTTGAATACCGTGAGGGAACAGACCCGACGCACCCGCGCAAGCTCTCCGGTCAGACAAAGTACGGCAATGTCACGCTCAAATGGGGCATTACCGATTCAACTGAGTTGTGGGGATGGTATCAGAATGTGGTCCAGCTCGGTGCCATCGGCAACAGAAAGAATTTATCAATTACATTAATTGATGAAACTGGCGCTGATAAAGCACGGTGGGAATTGGTGGAGGCTTGGCCGACAAAATATGAC
>JAFGJC010000141.1 GCA_016929305.1 candidate division CSSED10-310 bacterium
ATGGACAGCGACGCCCGTATCGCCCAACATCGTTTCAGGACGTGTCGTCGCAACGACTACACCGCCAGAATTATCTGCTCCTGGGTATCTTATGTACCAGAGTTTTCCCTGAGTTGTTTTATGGACGACTTCTTCATCCGAGATAGCAGTATGGCATCTCGGACACCAGTTCACGATGTATTCACCCCTGTATATCAGTTGTTTTTCGAAAAGACTGACAAAGACTTCTCTGACAGCGCTGGAAAGACCTGGATCCATTGTGAATCGTTCCCGACTCCAGTCACAGGAACATCCTAATTGTTTAAGCTGCTCAATGATTATCCCGCCATGCTTTTCTTTCCATTCCCATACACGATTGACAAAATTTTCCCGGCCAAGATCTTCTTTCGTTTTGTTTTCTTTTGATAATGATTGTTCGACCTTATTCTGGGTTGCTATTCCCGCATGATCGGTTCCGGGAACCCAGAGTGTATTGTATGCTTGCAAACGCTTGAAACGGATAAGGATATCCTGAAGAGTATTATTCAAAACATGTCCCATATGCAGAATACCGGTCACATTGGGAGGTGGAATGACGATGGTATATTGGTGAGAGAATTCTTTTCGAGGTTCGAAATAACCATTATTCTGCCAGTATTGATACCATTTTTTTTCTACCGGTCCGGGCTCATATCCTTTAGCCATAGAAATACCTTTCTTGTAGTTATCATGTTTGAGGTGAACATTCGGCGTGATGTGCTACTACGTCTGTTCCCCATCGTCCGAATCAATGAGTCGAGCAGCTTCTTCCTTTATTTTATCTAACTCACGAGAAATAAGTTCTTCAGCCATCTGTGGCACCAAATCCTGTATGATGCCTTCTACAATCGTTGCTATTTTGAAGGGAAGATTGGAGAAATCAATCGACTCGATGATTTTGCCGGCAACTTCCGGAGCTATTTTTGGAGCGAGGTTTTTTGCCAGTGCATCGGTGAACAAAACGATGTTTTCATTTAAGTAACTTTCAAGTATTTCCATCAATACTTGAGCTCTCTGCTCGGGAGATCCAAAATCAGACGGTCGAAGTTCCGGAATAACTTCAGCAGCCGTTTTGGGAATATCCGATTTTTTCTCAGGTTTTGCTTTCGTTGTAACTGCTTGCTGTGTCCTTGTTTCCATTTCCTGAACAGAAGGCTGTTCCGGTTCAAGAATTTCCGCAAGGAGTTGCTTCAGTTCCCGATCATCGAGAGGTTTGTACAGAAATCCGACAGCTCCAAGCGAGCTGATAGCCTGAGAATCATATCCGCTTCCTCTCTCAGACAATAAAAGAACGGGAATATTCCAATTACCGCTATCCTGCGAGAGTGATTTGATATCTTGCTGCAGGTTTACACCGGGCAATGTCGCAGAAAGCACAATAACATCCGGGTGCAAAGTCTTCACAACAGAAAACAGTTGTCTTTGGTCATCTGCGAAGGCAACTTGAGTGTCGGTTTTTCGGAAACTTATCTGAATTGCCTTGCGAATCGTTTTGCTGTTATCTGCAAGGAGAAGTTTAACACCCATTTTAAAATCTCCTAAAAACGAGCAGGGTATGGTTTACCCTGATACAAGGTTACTCTCTTTACTGTCATTGGATCCCGAGATATCCGGATGTTTCCGGTCGATTTCGTTTTTGCGCTGTTGAGCTGTATATTTCCAGGGAGAGTCCGGAAAATTTTCAATGACTGCCGTGTAATAATCTTCAGCTTCTTTCCACGAAGATTTAGCTTCAAATCGTTTGCCAAGCTCATACTTAACAACATCCATCAACTGAAAATCCGGATATTCCCTCAAAAGCTTGTTAAGCGTATCAATAGACGCATCTAGAGCGTTGCTGTTCATCTGAGCGGTCGCCAATCCCAACATTGCGCCCGGCACTAGAAGGCTATCCGGGTTTGCTTCAATATATTGATTATATGCCAGAATCGCACTTTGATTATCGCCGGAATTGAGGCTTGCCGATGCTTTTAGGAAAAGCGCCTGTTGAGATGCGTTTGTGTCGGGATAATTGTCGGAAATCTCTGCACACTTGCCGATCACGGTCTCAATATCATTCGTTGCAGATTCCTCGCCATCCTGTTCCTGCTGGGGTTGAGCTGAAAATGTTCTAGAATAGAGGGATATTACGGATTGCAACTGACTGGAAGCGTCATACTCTTTTTGCCGTTGATTAAAAATCATCAGAACAGAGAGTGCTATACCGACAATAATGATTACACCCAAATACGTAAAAAGCGTTTTATATTTGAAAAGTATCTGCTGAAATTTACTTTTCTGATCAACAGGATCAGTCACTTGAGGAGACGGTTTTCGTTTTATTTTCGTTTTCGCCATTCATACCTCCCAAAACAATCCGAAAATGAGAAATAACGCAATGATCGTAAATGACAGAGCATAAAAAATCAAGACAGCGAAAAAATGCGCCCGGCAGGATTTGAACCTGCGGCACCCGGATTAGGAATCCGGTGCTCTATCCCCTGAGCTACGGGCGCCGGAAAGAAATCAGAACTTTACCAAAGAATGAACCGGGTAGCCATTAATTTTTTTTCGACCATTTAAAAATTCCAACTCAATTAAAAATGCAATTCCGACAATCGTCGCTCCCGTACTCTCAGCGAGTTTTACTGCAGCACCTACCGTTCCCCCCGTTGCTAACAAATCATCGACAATAAGGATGCGATCGTCGCCGGAGATGGCATCCTGATGCATTTCTATGGTATCCGTTCCGTATTCAAGATCGTAGGTGTGGCTAATAATACTGTACGGAAGTTTTCCGGGTTTGCGGAGTGGAACGATACCTGCATTTACATGCATAGCGATGGGAGCTGCAAACAAAAATCCTCGCGCTTCTATTCCTAAAACCTTTGTGATGGATTGCTGTTCAAATGGATTGATCATTCGCCGAATTGCTTCGGAAAATGCTTCAGGATTAGCCAGCAATGGTGTGATATCCTTAAATTGAATCCCTGGTTTGGGGAAATCAGGAATATTTCGTATGTAACTTTCCAATTCGTTCACTTCTACCTCCTGTTCTCAATAAAATACAATATCAAACGACTGAAATGCGGGAGCGGAGTGGGTGATATCCGCAGAATCTATCTCTGATACACGAGCCATCGAAGGACCTTGTCTCAGATATTCAATAAATTCATCCAGAGCTTCAATGTCCGCTTGAGCAATAATTTCTACATTTCCATTTACAAGATTTCGCACCGTACCCAAAATTCCAAGCTTGTTTGCTATTTTTCGTGTGAAATATCGATATCCTACACCCTGGACGCGTCCAGAAACCTGTACTTTCAAGGTTCTCATGTCAGTCACGACCCTTTACCGATTCAATTATTTTTCTCACAGCCATCACCGGAGAAGAAACATTCTCAAGATGACGATCCAGTGACCAGCTGTGGATTCCAATAACAGGTTTTTTCATTTTCAATGCCAAAGCAATTTCGGATAACGTTCCATAACCGCCAGAGATAGCAATTAAGCCATGACATGCGCGAACAATCAAGACATTTCGAGCGTGTTCCATGGCTGTCGGTATTGGAATCAAAATGTCAGGATTTGCATCAGCATGCGATATCCCGGGCAACAGGCCAATGGTAAGCCCTCCACCTTTCCGCGCTCCTCTGGCGGCAGCAGCCATAACTCCCCCAAGACCGCCACATACCAGTACGGCATTATTGCGAGCGATTTCTATTCCAACGGTTTCAGCTATTTCTGCCGTATCTGTTTCACAGGAACCAGCGCCGACAACACCGATCAATATGGCTGGAGTCGATATGTTAACCATCGCTTTCGTCTTGTGGTTCTTCTTTCTTTTGCGTCTTCTGCGGTTTTATGCCTTCCTTTTGCAATGCAAGGATTTCTTTGCGAGCGGTAATCATGTCAGGATTCCATTTAAGCGTTTCCTGATAGGCATTCGCAGCTTCCTGTTTAAGACCGATAGATTTCAAATACGCTGCATATTTCAGACGCAATTCATGATTTCCAGGATCCAACTCCAAAGCCATCTGAAAACTCTGTATGGCATCTTTCCGCGTGTCCGCGTTAGACCCCTGAATCTCTGCCAGTTTTATATAACTGCTGACCTGACCCGGTGCCATTTTTATGGCTTTCTTGATCAATTGAATCGCGCGCTGCGGATCGTTTTTCTTGGTGAATGCAAGTATGCCAGCCTGATAGAATTTGGTCGCATTGGATGATCTCTCTTCTTTCTCGATCGATTCCAACATGTTGTAATAAACCGGACTGTTTGGATCTAATGAAACCGCTTTCTTGAAAATTTCACGAGCTTTATCATAATTGCCATTTTTAAACTCCGCCATTCCCCTGTTAAACAGAACAAGCGCTTCCGATTTCTTTTTGTCTTCAGATTCGCGGACTTGCCGTAAAGATCCAAGGTACCGTCTGCGAAGTTTCGGTTCTGTCAATGTTTTGTACGCCAGTTTCAATTTATCGCGAACCGCAACAGCTTTTTCAAGATACTCCTTGTCTCGATCCTTAAGATTGACATTTTTGGGATTAATTTTACGTATTGATTTGATAAATGCTTTATGAATAGCTTTTTTATCTGCATTGGGGGGAACACCTAGAATTTCAAAGTAATTGAGTTTCTTCAATCTTAATCTGTTATACGCCATTGTAACGTTTGAAATAAACTGCCGGTAGGCGACTTTCGCCTCAATCTGTTCCTCAAGCGTAAGCGGTTCATCATCAAGTTCCTGTTCGGTTGGTATTGAGGATTTTGGGGGAGGTGTTTTCGTTTCTTTTTTCGCTACCGGTGCTTCGCTGCCAACAACAGGCGTTTTTTCTGGCGGTGATTCAGGAATTTTTTTGACTTCTACTTCTTCTGCTGCCTCTTCCTCATCGTTGGCTGGCGCTTCCAACTCTACTTCGTCGTTCTCTGAATCCAACTCGACGGAATGATCTCGTATATCCAACCCTTCCAACTCACCAGAAGATAGAATATCATCGATTGACGATGTAATTGACAGCAAATCGTCCAGATTTTCCGGTTCAGCCGATTCGATCATCTCATCTTCGTCACTCACATCCAGTGACAGTTGCTCGGATATTTTCTTTATTAAACCGAACACTTCTCCATCAGCACCGATGAGATCTTGAATACTTTCAAGCCTGCCAACGACGTTGCTAAGAAGAGATCTGAGAAACGGGCGTGAATCTGGTGGTTTGATATTGACAGCTAATTTCGTCGTTAAAATATTCAGACGATTCAGATTCAAAAGACTTTCCATAAGATTCTGACGATTAATGGGAAGTGCATACAGATAATTTCTGATGGTTATTCCAGGTTTGTATTGCGCGAGAAGTTTTATTTCATTCAGAGTAAGGTTAGCGACAACAGCTTCAAACTCAGCAGGACTTATCCATAATAATCGCATGTCAAAGTCAGGGAAGGCCTGTCCAAAATCCCTGAGAAAATCAATATCCGGAACGATTTGAGAAATGCAGTCACGAATTTGCATATCAAAGAAACATATTGATTCCTTATCGAAAGGATGAAATGAGAAATTACCTTCTGATCGGTCCAGGAGTTTAAAGAAAGTGCTCTCTGCACGATGGTGTTTAGCGGTTTGAATCTGCTCCGCACTGACAATATCCAGTTCCTGAATAACCTCCTCAAGATTTGATGAAAAATCGGGAGATTCAGTGAGAGTTTTAAGTTTGTCTTCTGGAATCAGTTTTCGGTCAGTCAAAATATCGATGAGAGAAGTTGATTCCGGTTTCCTGGATATTCCCGTTAGTTTGTTTTCAGAAAAACCCAGAAAATACTGTGTGTTGTCACAAGAGAGTATGCAAACTCCCGGATCTTCTTTAGCTAAACATAGACTTAATAACTCTGACAAAGATAGTGCACCCGTTTCACCTGTGAATGCCATAGCCAACCCGTTCCTGTTGAAGGTCGTTGATTATTCCTGTTGCCAAAGCCGGCAACAATCCGCCCACCATATAAATTACTATTATAACGCTAAATTAGGTTTTCCGTCCAATGTATCGGGGCGAGAGGATTTGAACCTCCGACTTCCTGCTCCCGAAGCAGGCGCGCTACCAAGCTGCGCTACGCCCCGTTTTGGATAAATCCAAAACCGTGAAGGAAAGATAACGTAAAATGACCCCTTTGTGCAAGTACTAACTCCTAAGTGATCTCGCTTTTACCAAGATAGTTCAGTCCGATAGCGCCAACAAGTCCTATGCATAACGAAATAAAATTCCAGAAAATCATCATGGGTGGCACTTTTGAAATCCATATATTCGGTGCTTTCGCGATAAGAAGTTCCTGTTTGCTCTCTATTCTTTCAGCAATTTTATCAAGCGAATCCCCGGGGATCGTGCCAACGGGATTACCGGTCTTTTCAGATAATTCCACCTGGCTGACGTTATGTTCTTGAGAAGCTGGTTGATCATATTCCTTGAATGGCCACAATACCCAGAACGATCCGATAATTAAACCGATTAAAAAAGCCAACGTCGGTGCCCGGAATCGCCGCATCAGGTAATTGAGGAATCGAGCGAAGAAAATTAACCCGGCAATGCATCCTAATGCAAATACACTCAACCAAATAAATGATCCCAGATCGAGTTTAGCGGATTTTAAACCTTCAAGCAGGCTTTGAAGTTTCAGCAAGACATTCTGATATTGACCCATGACAAGCAAAACAAATGAACCGCTTATTCCGGGCAGAATCATGGCAGAAATGGCAATGGCGCCGGATATAAAGCACCACAGCAAATTATCGCTGGCAGGTTTTGTCGTGATGAAGGCAAGTGATACCAATACCGTTACCGCCGCACCCGGGATTATCCAGAGTATTGAACCGAGTGATCGGTTGTTGCCCATCATTTTCCAGGGAACGGCAATGGATGGTATTATTAAACCGATAAAAAAGGACAAAGTGAGACTCGGATGCTCACTCAGCAGCCATCCGATCAGAAAAGACAAGGCAAAAATAGCAATGACAGCTCCAATCCCAAGATAGCAAAGAAACAATGCGTCAATACGTCTTAGCAAATCCAGGAAATCTTGCCGTGATTCCCTGTTAAATCGTTTTGTCAATAATGCGAAAACTGTTTTTATCGCGTCAGCATTAATGGATTGAAGTGCATTCAGAATTCGCTCATAAATGCCTAAAATAAGCGCAAACGTCCCCCCGCTAACTCCCGGAATAATATTTGCGATACCCAGTAATATGCCTTTGAATCCATAAACAAATGCATCTTTTATCACATGTGATGTTTTCGTTGCAGTACTCATGACCTGTTACTCACTCTCTGACAACTTACCGGCCATCCGTATTGTCCGACGAGATCCACAAATTTACAGGATCCTTCGGAAACCAACCGATATTCTTGAGCACATTTTATAACTGAAGTGATCTGCTGAGTTTGATGATTTCCCAACGGGAGAACCATTTTGCCGGATTCTGACAGCTGTGCAGCTAAAGGTTTTGGTACCGATGGAGATCCCGCAGTTACTATGATTCGATCAAACGGCGCACAATCACTCCAACCCGCTGAACCATCTCCAATCATGAACCGTACCGTATAGTAACCCAAATCCTCCAGACGTTTCTGGGCAGATCGGGATAGCTCCGGTTGAGATTCAATCGTAAACACTTTTCCCGCGAGTTCAGCTAAAAGAGCCGTTTGATAGCCAGATCCCGATCCAATCTCCAATACTCTGTGATTGGCTTGAATATCCAGTAATTCCGTCATTACAGCAACGGTTGACGGTTGGGAGATGGTTTGCCCAAATCCAATCGGTAGCGCTTGATCGCTATATGACAGCTCCTTAAAGGCTTCCGGTAAAAAGGCGTGTCGAGGAATTTTTAAAAATGCCTTAATGACATGGGGAGTTTTCAGAAGATTGATCTGGATAAGACGCTCAACTAATTTTTCACGGGCAGCTTTCGTTCCGTATGTGTCAAAATTGGATTTTACCATTAAAAATAACTCAGAATAAAAAATGGTCGGGGCGAGAGGATTCGAACCTCCGACCACTTGCACCCCATGCAAGTGCGCTACCAGGCTGCGCTACGCCCCGA
>JAFGJC010000142.1 GCA_016929305.1 candidate division CSSED10-310 bacterium
CGTATGTTCAATAAGAAAGGAAATGATCGGAGGTTCTGATGAACTTTGCAGCTGGATTTAGTACTGGTTTGGCATGCGGATTGGGATCAGGGATCAGTATTGGAATATCATCGGGAAAACAAAAGGGCAGAGAAGAAATCCTTAAAAATATCCGTGATTATGCTCAAACCGAGGGGATGACACTGGCAACATCAACAGGCGATGTCATACCCGTAGAATCTTTTATTGAAGCCATCGATAACCTTGAAGAAGAAATCCACCCCAAGACTCGGCTGTTTTTAGCCGTTTCACTGGGCCTTGTTGTTGCTGTTCTGCTGGTGGGATCTTTTATTTTGTGATGTCTTCCTTAAAAGTTGATTTCCAAAGATTTTTCCATGTTGCTTGATCCCATTGCGACATCCCAGTTGAATGTGAATTCTCCCTTTTTAAAGTCCAATTCTCCCGCACTTAGTTTATAATTACCGGGCGGGAGGTTTTCGAACAGGTAGATTCCTTTCTCATTTGTTTGTGTCTGACAGTTGATGCCAAAAACGTTTCGTTCGTCGACGGTGAATGGTGTATACAAAAGAACCTGCATTCCCGGCATTTCCACCCCGTTCGCTTTAAGTGTTCCCGTCAAACAGTACCCTTTTGGGAAAGAGAAATCCTTGATCATTTCAGGCATGTTTTCCACATTAAAATAACAGATAATCTTGTAGATACCCAATGAAGGCAAATACTGCAGTATTGAACATATATGCGGACCAGGGGCGACATTATCGAATGCATAGAATCCATTCCCATCAGCGATTGTCGATGAATCAGCTATGGAAACCCATGATTTCCGCTGCGTTTCATTTTCCTGTGAGTCAATGCTTGGCTGCAGCTCGATCTGCACATTCGGTAGCGGCGATTTATCGTGTTTGAAAATATGACCGGAAAGCCGCACGCCTTTCATCATCGTTACGATCAGCGGATTGTCAGGATTTGAATGTCTGGTGATGTCAATGCCCTGTAGAACAGTTTGAGCATATCCATCAGTAATTACGGTTAGTGTTGATACGGTTTTCGGCAGATCTTGAAATACGAAGCATCCTTCGGAGTCCGTTTTCACGGGCACCATCATCATATCTGCATCGCACATCACTCTGGCATCAGGGATACTTTCATCCGTTCTGCCGTCTATCACAATGCCATATAATGCCGATAAATCTTCAAAAAGTATGAGTTTCAAAGGTTCAGGATTTTTTTCTATCGTTACCGTTTTAATGTTCTGGATTACCTGAGATTCCACTGTTGTTATCAGAAGAAACCGATAAATTCCGGGATCTATGTTTGGCAGTTCAAAATACCCTGCTGAATTTGTTCGAGTTGAAGCTCGAAATGGATTTGAAACGTCAACAGGCATAACCTGTATGGACACGTCCGGTAACGGATCTGTCACATTTTTGCCATATACCCAGCCGGTGACCATGTTTTCCGGAGGTTTCACGATGATTTCCACGTCCAGGGGTGATTGGTTCGCCGTAAATGTGAATGTTTTTTCTCCCGCGTTTACCTGAGTTCTTGATATGTCGGAAAGCATAAAAACGATCAGATGTGCATTTCCATACGGAACATTGGGGATTTCCACACTGCCGTCGTGAGATATTACCTGGATTCGGCGTTTTTCTGGATTGATGTCATTCAACGTGGATACGGAGATTTCCACAGAATATTCTGTGATCGGCAGTTGAGTTTCCGCGTTAATAACATGCAATCGAATAATTCCTTTCGATTCCATAACGATTTTCAAATTATCTGTGCCTGATGGAACGCCCCAGAGTACGGCAGATTCGTGTCCCATTTGGAATGATTTATAGAACTCATCTTTTGATCCATCATTGTCCAATGCCTTGGAATGATCAAAATTGGCAGCTGAAATTCCATATAAGCCCGGTTCCAGAGCATCGATGTGGAACCGGCCGTCGTGGCGGGTGATGTCGGAATATGCACCAGCTGTCATGTTTGACTCCAGATCGGACATCGAGGTTGCCGTCACAACAATATTGCTGAGTGGTATCCCTTCCGGTGTTTCGACATGCCCTGAGATGGATTCGGATGGGCTCATTACCAGCAGCAATTGAAGGACATTATTCTGGATTTTATCCGGAGACAGGGATTGCTGGTGTTTAGCATATCCCGGTTTTTCCGCTGTTATCTTGTATAATCTTAAACTCCCGAGCAATGGCGTGCCCAGATCAAATATTCCATCCTCATCGCTGGTTGATTCAAGGATCTGCATATCATTCTTTTTTATTAGTGTGAGGGTGACTCCTTCCACAGGCAATCCGTCCGGATTCTGTGTTTTGCCCACAATGTGAACGCTGTTTTTACGTAAAACGAAATTTTTCTCGATGATCTGACCCGGTTCAATATCGGTGAGCATTTTCATTTGCCAGGATTCTGTTTCGAACAGGTCATTTCCACGGCTGAATTCCAAATGATTTCTGGCACAATGAAGATTCTCGAACAGGAAAAAACCGTCTGAGTCCGAATATGTCGTTATTTCATTGAACCGGTTTTGCAAATGCCATTCATTAAGCGTTATGGTGATATCTTCCGCAGGGGATTCATCCTGAAAAATAACTCTTCCGCTGAGTTTTGCTGGGGGTTTCATATATAACTCCTGTTGTGAGATTTTTCCGGATTCGATCACGATGTTCTGTGATTCATACCAGTACAGATCGTTCTCTACGATCAAAATGGCTTGACCTATCGGTATATCCTTGAATTCGTATTTTCCGTCGTTGCCTGTTTTCGCAATGACATAGGATTGGTATTGTGTTTCCCTCAGAATCAGTTTGACATCAATATAAGGAAGAAGCGCTTTTGGTTTAAGGCGATACACCGAGCCTGTAAGCGATCCTGTCTCGTCAAGTAAAATCCGGTAAGGACCGTTGGGGTTGCGATGTGTTACTTCTGGAAGCGTTACATGCTTCGTCAACCCACATGGCAAGTGAACCGCCAGGTCCAGATTTTTCCCGGGGGTAACACCTGTGAATTCGAAGAGTCCCTGTTCATCGGAGATGGTGGTTAACTGATGCCTATTTTGGAATTGTTGACATAACGTCAATTTCATACTACTCGCCGGTGTTCCTTCGGCATGGATTATCGACCCGAAGACAGTTGCTTCCGGCAACAGTACTATCGATACGGTTGTGGGTGTTTCGTGGGTTATCGTAATGTCAGTGAATTGGGTCCCGAATCCACTTTTGACGGCTTTCAAAACATACATACCGTCACCAATTTCGGAAAGGGTGAATCGACCATCACGATCGCTGATACTGTGATAACTGCTGATTTCAGAATTTCCCAGCTCTATGTCTACATTTTCGATGGGCAATCCTGTTGTGTAGTCGGTGACATGACCTGTAATCTTACCATTTAAGGTGGTTTCGTTTTTATAAGCTTTTTCGGAAGTTTTTTTCGGTGATACTGTCGCTGATTCCCGTGTATTTGGGAGCGGTGTGAGATGAGGTTTTTCTGATGTATTCATGAAATATCGAAAAAACACGAATGTTATTAAAAGTGTCAAAGAAATTATGATTGCATATCCTAAAATTTTAGTTTTAGGATTTTCCGCTTGTTTATCGCTGTTCATATTCAGTTCCTTCAATGGATGATTATTCAATCGAAGAATACGGCATGATTCGATTTGAAGAATCGGGGAGTTTTCTGTGTAAGTTTCCGGATGACGGGGTGTTTATAGTAAACCCGATCCATCCATCGACGTAATTCCGGCAGCTTCTGTTCTTCTGATTTAACATAAATGGATGATTCAACAAGGGAATCGGCAGGAAGATGTTCTTCTGGAATATCATTGGCAAATCGGGTTCCTGGATGATATCTGAAAATCGAGGTGTTCAGGAATGTGATCGGATGCCGAGTTAAAAATTCCAGCGTCGTATTTCTGTCGGTTTCGGTTTCTCCAGGAAATCCGAAAAGGATATAGACGAAACTTTTAATACCGGATGCGTGCAGGTTATCCAGGATCCTGCCATAGTCGGAGACGCAGGTGCCTTTCTGCATACGGTCAAGATGTTTCTGGACAGCCGTTTCCATTCCCAGTTCAAGCATTCGGCACCCATTATCCTTTAGTTTTTGAATAAATGCCTTGTTGGTCAGTTTCATTGTCGGTCGAACAAACCCATAAAACGGCACAGGAGGTGTTTCCCGGGCCAGAAGATCGAGTATTGTCGGCGGTAAGGCATTGTCTGTAAAATGGAGCAGGGATGGTTTGGAGATTTCGTACAAGGTATGAAGTTTTTGAAGAAAAACATCCTGTTTATCCATGCGAAACGCCACATTTGATTCGGAGCAGAAGGCACATCGGCGCCAGTAACATCCTCTTGAAGATGTTATCGGCAGAACAGCTTCAGGAGTAAAATAAAGATTCATGTGATAATCGCTGAAATCAGGAACAACCTCACCATCTTCGGCAGATTTTCCCAGATCAAGATAATTTTTGAAGAACCGTTCTCCATCTTCCAAAATGACATTACCCAGAATGAAATCGATGTATGCTCTGGAAGCTTCCGGCAGCATTCTGCAAAATGGACCGCCAAATACAATCGTCATGTTGGGGTGGCAGTGCTTCAACCATACTCCCAGAGCGATCGAGGGTACAAATTGCGATCTGTAACATATCGATATCCCGGTGATACCCGGCGAAAAACCAGTCAGAACGGGTTCTAAAACAGCGTCATACAAGGATTTAAATGGGAGCTCAGATGCTGAACTACAGATGGTTTCGATGTCGTGAACCCCGAAACCTGTGATGGAAGAGATTTTGAAATCGCCGGGAGTCAACATCCAGGGTTGGTTTTCCGATGCACACGCTAAAGCTCCTGAATAATATTCCATCTGAGTTTGATAACGAGAATAGCAGGAATAGCCATTTTTACCCGACAGCTTTTCTATGGCATTTTTGATATGCAACTTCGCTCTGTGATATCTTGTTTTACTTGAATCGGAGATCGAGTGTGCAAGGTGCGGTCCCCAATATCCGTTAAGATCGATGCATTTTACGGGTATGTCCAGTGACTTTAGATATCCGGCAATAAGACTTATACCGAGAGGTGGTTCTGAATTTCGGGCAACGGGTGGATAAATTAAAAGAATTTTATTGTTCAAGGACCGCTAACTTTCAGTTTGAAAGGTATGCCGGATCGATTTGATTGTCAATCACAACCATTTTTTGTGTTTAAAGTAAAGCACCAGGAATCCTCCAATAATTACAATCCCGCTCCAGAATCCCAGAGGGTATGCCCATGGCCAGGATAATTCAGGCATTCCGTGAAAATTCATACCATATACACCCGCAATAAATGTCAAAGGTATGAATATTGTGGCGATGATGGTCAGAACTTTCATCACTTCGTTCATTCGGTTGCTGACAGCAGTAAGGTACGTATCAAGCATTCCTGAGATGATATCGCGATACGTTTCAATGGTGTCGATGGCTTGTATGGTATGATCATATAAATCTCTGAGATAAACGGAAGTTGATTGATCAATGATTTTGGATTCGGATCGTTGCAATCCGCTGATTATTTCTCTCAAAGGCCATACCGATTTTCGCAAGTACACCAGTTCTCGTTTTAGAGTATGTATTACCTCCAGAGTTTCCGGTTTTGGGTCATTTAAAATCCTGTCCTCTAGAAGCTCGATTTTTTCTCCGATTTTTTCCAGAGCGGTGAAGTAGTTGTCGACCACGGCGTCCAATAAAGCATATGCGAGATAATCAGCTTTTCGCTCAAGGATCTTCCCTTTGCCTAACCGCAAACGATCACGAATCGGATCAAAGACATCCCCTTCTTTTTCCTGGAATGCCAGCAGGTAATAATCTCCAAGCACTATGCTGATTTGTTCTATTTCGAGTTCATTTTTCAAGTCTTCAAACGTGATCATTTTTACGACCAGAAAAATATAATCATCGTAATCTTCCATTTTCGGCCGTTGAGCCGTATTCATGATATCTTCGAGAGCCAGGGGATGAATATGGAACATTTCACCGATTGCTTCAATGACCGATGATTCGTGGATGGCATTGATATTGATCCAGTTGACATTTCCGGAATCGATATAATGTTTCAGCGTCCCGATAGATTTTCCCACCTTCTCAATGATTTCGGATTTTGAATAGCTGAACAGATGCATAAGGGATGTATGGGTTTTTTCTTTACCGACATATATGAGTGTTCCCGGGGAACTTCCCGCTTTTTTGGATGATCGTTTAACAAATTTTGGCATGGTGAACACCTCCATTATCAACAATTTTCAGTTTTCTAAACTCACTTTTAGATCGCCTCTCTTTCGGAATGCCCAAACAAGTAATCAAATCACCGGTCATGAGGATTATTGCTAGAAGTTTATCAGGAAGGTTACGGGGAGGTAAAGGAAGGATTGATCTTCATTGTCAATATGCGAGGAAATCTATAATATATTTTAGGAAAGGAGTTTGATATGGCTGCGCGAAGAATGAAAGGATTATTTGTTGCCAGGTTGTTCGGAATACCTATTACACTTGATTATAGCTGGTTTTTGATTTTTGGTTTGATTGCCTGGTCTCTGGCGGGAGGATATTTCAAGAACTTGTTGCCATGGCTGAAAGAATCGACGCACTGGTTTTTGGGAATCGGTGCTGCTCTGCTTCTTTTTGTTTCAATCCTGCTTCATGAGCTGGCTCATTCTCTTGTTGCCAAAGCAGCAGGTTTAAAAATCAGAGGCATCACACTCCATATCTTCGGTGGAATTGCGGAGCTGGAGGGTGATGCAAAGACGCCTAAGGAAGAAATCAAAATAGCTGCTGCCGGACCCTTCATGAGTTTATTATTATCGCTGCTGTTTCTGATACTTGGTCTTTTGGCGTCTCAGCCGGAGTTAAAAGCCGTATACGGATATCTGTTTTTTATAAATTTCATTCTGGCTCTGTTTAATCTGATACCTGGATTTCCTCTGGATGGAGGTCGAATATTCAGAGGCATTATATGGTTGAAAACGCAGAATTTCTATAAAGCAACTCGCTGGGCAGTAAAAGCAGGAACATTTTTTGCGTACCTTTTGATGGTGTATGGTTTTTTTCTGATGCTCAAAGGTGCGTTATTCGGCGGTATATGGTTTCTTTTCATCGGTTTTTTTCTTCGCCATGCAGCGGATTCAAGTTACCGATATCTTATTCTGACACGCGGATTAAAAGGAATGAAGGTCAAAGATATGATGATAACAGATTATGTTTCCGTACCGTCGCATCTCACAATCCAGGACTTTGTTAACAATTATGTTTTAAAGCACCGGCACAACAGTTTTCCCGTTATCGAAGACGGCAAATGGGCGGGGATCGTTTCATTGAATAATGTCAAACAGACACCCCGGGAATCATGGGAAGAAAAACATGTCAAGGATATTATGACACCAGCAGAGGAAGATTTAAAAATATGTGAGGAATGTGATCTTTCCGATGCGTTTGTTAAAACAGCGGAAAATGGGTTGGGAAGAGTAGCTGTTCTGAACACTCAGGATCAACTCGTCGGTTATTTGAGTTTCAGGGATCTTGAAACCCTGGTAGCTGTAAAAGGATTACCTGAAGCACAGTAGTTGCGCACAATCAGCAAAAATCAATGTAAATATTTAAAATACTCAGGACGGTTTCCAATTTATCGTCTGATGAAGTTTCTCGGCGGTTTTCAGCGTTTCCTCAAGATCATTGCGATGTGTTCTTTCATGTTCATATTTGAGTATGGGAATCGTTCCATCCAGCAATCCGGCGGCTTTTTGACGTTCTCCTCTAGTTAGCAATAGTGCTGCCTGGTGAACTTTCGTCATGGCATAATCGCCCAGAAATTCAAAACGTCCTTCTGTATAAACGAGGGTTTTAAGAACATCCAGAGCATATGAGGAATAAATTAGCGCGTTGTGTACATCGCCACTCTTTCGAAAAGTAAG
>JAFGJC010000143.1 GCA_016929305.1 candidate division CSSED10-310 bacterium
AAATCGGATCTGCAACCTCAGGCGAAAACAAACATAGAAAGTCTGGCCAGGGTTTTAACCAAGTATGATGATACAAATATCCTGATCGAGGGAGATACCGATAACACCGGAAGTGAAGAATATAACCTGCAACTGTCCGAACAGCGTGCAAAATCTGTTGCGAATAATCTTTTATTATTGGGCGTTTCAGGTTCCAGAATTTCCACTGTGGGCCTTGGTGAAACAAACCCGGTTGCATCAAATGATACGGATTTCGGACGTCAGCAAAATCGGCGTGTTGAAGTAGCAATTTTTGCGAATGAAAAACTGAAGGATGCTGCTGAAAATGGTAAACTGAATTGAACAAGGTCGTTGGTTGTCGATCTTCAGAACCTGCCGAACAAAGAAAGAAATAAACGAACAGACACATGTTTTGAAGATTGTAAGGGATGGTATCTGCCAGTTGGCGGATGCCATCCCTTTTTATTTTTTCGACCCCCCTGTCTGCAAAGCCGACCGCTTTGCAGACTGTCCCCCCTGGAGGGCATTATGGAAAGAATGCCAAGTATTTTATGTTACCGGGAAATATCATGCTGTTAAGAACAAGATATATTGCCATCAGGAAACATAAGATTCATCAAGGAAAATCATTGCAAAGCGAATGACAAACATCATTCGGATTCTGGAAATGATGATTTGGCAAGAGAAAGCCATGTATTGTCTTCAGAAAATGAAGATTTGTGTTCAGGAAATGATGCATTGGCATGAGAAAATGATTCATTCCCTTTATGGAAATGATCTATTGGCTTCAGAAATCCATTACTGATCCATGGGAAATGGTTGATCATCGTCGGGTAGTCGTGTATTAGCATTCAACTGCTGGTTTCTGTTTACAATCCCCTGTCTGCAAAGCTGGACGCTTTGCAGACTGTCCCCCCTGGAAGAAATAAGGGGGACAAAAAGTCTCCGGGAGTGCATGCGAATGTCGGGTGGGCTTCAACTTCTTTTTGTTGAGGTCTACCTTTGAGCATGTGCGGACGAGCAGGTTCGAGGCAGCAGGTCAAGGTGGTGCCCATTGAAAGCAAATGAAAGCCACCGAATTGAAGGGATGATATTTTTAGATACACATCAATTATTATACATACCATTAAACTTACGCTTGTGTTTTATCTTTGAGTTATTTATTTTCAATAACCTGACAAAATCATGTGATCACATTCGGGAGGTCTGACATGGAAACTGCAAGCAATGCTTTAAACACGTTATTTTTAGGGAATACGGCTTTGCAGTACCTTCTATTCTTCGGATTCACTCTTGGTGGAATCTTACTTGGCAGAATTGCCTATCAAATATTTAAAAACATTCTTTTAAAGCTTGCCAAAAAATCAGAAAATAATCTTTTCGCCCAGTTAGTGGAAATCATAAAATCCCCCCTCATCGTACTGATATTCACGCTGGGATTTATGATTGGTAAACAATTTCTCACTCTGAATGAAAGCACTGCGAAGTTATTGGATAACGTCGAACTCATTCTCATTCAGATAGTCATATTCTGGTTCCTGTTACATCTGATAGACCTGTTGATTTTGCGATATTTAAAACCTTTAACTGAAAAAACGGAATCATCGCTCGATGATCATATGCTGATTATTTTTCAGAAAGGGATTAAAACGATTCTGGTTGTGCTTGCCATTATCATTATTCTCTCCAATTCGGGTTATGATATCATGTCGCTGCTTGCCGGGTTCGGCATCGGTGGCCTGGCGATTGCACTTGCTGCTCAGGATGCTGTTAAAAATCTCATCGCCGGTATTATTCTGCTGATAGACAAACCTTTCAAAATTAATGACTGGATTGAAATTGCAGATCTTTCAGGTCATGTTGTCGACATTGGATTGCGGAGCACAAAACTTCATTCAGACAAGAATACGCTTCTGATTTTTCCGAACAGTATGCTTCTGGATTCAGTCGTTAAGAATTATACGGAACACAACATAATGAAGCAAATACTGGCTGTAGGCATCTCTCCCTTTACACCTGTTGATAAGTTTAATGAAGCGATTGAAACGATCCGGGAAACAGTCCGGTCGATAGAGGGGATTGATTCTGAAAGTGTGTCCGTTCGTTTTATTCGATTTGGTGAATCATCGCTCGATCTTGAAGTTGTCTATGGGTTAACCGATTCGCATAACTGGAAAATGACGATCCACAATGTGAACATGGGCATTAAGGGGAGTCTGGATAAGATTGGTGTGGAGATAGCCGTACCCATTGAACGTGGATATCCGGGAGACAAAGTTTAACATTGAATGATGAATTATAGATGATCTCCTTATTTCGGGTCAGAGAGTCGGGAGGGTAAATCCCTCCGCCCCAACCTGTCTGAAAGCTTCCAGGTTGATTATCCAGGACTTTTTAAAATCACTGATTCATAAACAAAACGAGATTTTTAGCTGAAAGCAAAATATGTCTTGCTTTTTATCAGTTTGTTCAATTAGTTATATGTTAATACCCGCTTTTAAACTCATCAAACAATTTTAATATATTGCCTTAGAGGATAAAATTTCATAAATGGCAGCATTCTGTTCAGATATGAAAGCTGTTGAAAGAATTGTGCATAGTCGATTGCTGGAGAGTAGTTGTATTATGCAAGATATCGAAGACCTTTTTCAGCCAAGGAGTCGAATATGTACAATCAACCATTCCAGAAATTTTATTTACAATCCAAAGTAATTAGAATAATCCTTGTTTTTGTCGTGTTCTCTCTGGTTCTGTTAAGCTGCCAAAAGGGGTCAGATAAAAATCCGGCCGGACCTGATAAAAACAATGATGAATTGGTGATCAATGATCAAACGGTCAGCATTGAAAGCGACGATTTTTCATCTGATCTTGTGACTATGGATGACAACCAGTTACTGGTAAAAGGTAATTCCAGTTTTGTTGGTAATCTGAAGGAAGGCAGTATTATTGTCAGCGATTACGGAGAGGGAATATTCCGATATGTTGAACATATGGATACAATCGGAGGAAATGTTGTAATTGACACGCGCCCTGCAAAACTGGATGAAGTGATATTGCAAGGTGCCATCGAATATAAAGCAACAATTACCCCGGATATGCTTCAGGGATTTTCCGCATCCGACACGAGTATTCATTTTAGTAAAATGGGCGATGGCACAGTTACTGTTTCTTTTGGTAACTGGAAAGTGGGTGCAAGAAATGATATTTCCATTGATGCATCAACAGATTTCTCTTCACCTGTTGTTACGTTTAATATGATTTTTAATAACGGGATCCAGTATGTTGAAGCCATACTCGAAATCAACAACACAACCATTGTTAACACCGAAGTTACCAAAGGAATCGTTGGTGGCTGGGTTTTAAAACCGGAATGGGCAAAGTTTAATCTTCCAAGAATTCCAACTCCTGTTCCGCTGTTGTGGATTACACCCAGGCTGCAGTTTTATGTTGGCGTTGATGTGTCTATTAATGGAAGTTTCGAATATACTATTACAGCAGAGACGAATGTGCAGGCAGGTATCCTGTATGAAGATAATCATATCAGCACTATTTCCA
>JAFGJC010000144.1 GCA_016929305.1 candidate division CSSED10-310 bacterium
AGCCGATCAGAATACATACGGAATTGTGGTTGGTCAATTGATGTACTACAAAAATGTTGTGTTATGTCTCATGTACTGTTATTCAATTTTATCTGTATGAATTGTATCTAAATATAATGAAATCAATTATATAAAATTTTATGCAAAGACATGTTATTTTATAAAATGATTTTTGGCATTGCCTTTGCTTGAGTATGTCTCAAATATTTTGACGCATTTTTGTAATTGTGATGTATAGTCTTTAACTGTAACCGCTTGTTTAAAAGGAGGAAACAATGACACCCAAGGAGTTTTTTGAATTTGCAAAAAAGCACAATGCCGACATGGTGGATCTAAAATTTACCGATTTTCTGGGTACATGGCAGCATTGCTCTTTTCCCATTGATACCTGGAATGAAGGTACATTTGAGGAGGGAGTGGGATTCGATGGCTCTTCTATCCGTGGATGGCAGGGAATTCATATGTCGGACATGCTGGCTGTTCCGGATCCTTCGACTGCCCAGATGGATCCATTTTTTGACGATCCAACCGTCAGCGTTATTGCTAATATTGTTGATCCCATCACCAAGGAAGACTATTCACGCGATCCGCGCCATATCGCGCGCAAGGCGATTGAATATATGAAATCGACCGATATTGCCGATACCTGTTATATCGGACCGGAACCCGAGTTTTTTATTTTTGATGAAGTCCGGTATGAACAGAAACAGAATACGGGATTTTATGCCATCGATTCTGATGAAGGGGCATGGAACACGAACCGGATCGAAGAACCCAATCTCGGGTACAAACCCAGTTACAAAGGCGGATACTTTCCTGTCAGCCCGACAGACACTTATCAGAATCTGCGCAGCGAGATGACGAAAGAACTGAAAAAAGTCGGAATCGTGATTGAAGCTCACCATCACGAAGTCGGTACAGGCGGACAGTGTGAAATCGATATGGAGTTTGCAGAATTGCTGAAAATGTCCGATCAATATATGTGGTACAAATATATTATCAAGAATGTGGCCTGGCGTCATGGCAAGACTGTGACCTTCATGCCCAAACCCATTTTTCAGGATAACGGGAGCGGCATGCATTCACATCTTTCTCTGTGGAAAGATGGAAAGCCGCTATTTGCAGGTGACGGATATGCAGGATTAAGTGAATTGGCGATTCATGCCATCGGCGGTATCCTGAAACATGCTCCGGCAATTCTGGCATTTGCAGCGCCTTCCATTAACAGCTATCGCCGACTTGTCCCCGGCTTTGAAGCACCGGTCAATCTGGTTATGTCTGCACGCAACCGTTCTGCAGCCGTGCGAATTCCCATGTACAGCAGTAATCCCAAAGCAAAACGTTTCGAATTCCGTTGTCCGGATCCGACTGCCAATGGTTATCTGGCATGGAGTGCTATGCTGATGGCAAGTATCGACGGTATCAAGAATAAAATTGATCCCGGCAAGCCACTTGATCGCGATATTTATGACATGAGTAAGGAAGAACTGGCAGATGTACCTCATGTTCCGGGATCTCTTGCCGAATCTCTTGATGCTTTAGAATCTGATCACAAGTTCCTGACACAGGGCGGTGTTTTTACTGATGACGTCATTGAGACATGGGTCAGCTACAAGAAGGAATTTGAACTGGATGAGATGGCATTGCGTCCCCATCCGTACGAATTCGAACTGTATTATGATAGCTGATTGTTCACCATCAGTACGATTCTATTTTTTAACACAAACCACAGAGATTTGCTACATTCTCTGTGGTTTATCAATCAACGTTTCAGTGAATATATTGAGAAGCAGTTCCAGGAAACTGTTCCTGTCGAAATAGAATTTGTATGATGCTAATCGGTGTTCAGACACCGGAAACCAGGATCGAGGGAATCATGAAGCTGATAATCGCTTATATACAACCAGAACGCCTGACCGCTGTCAAACAGGCGCTTTATGAAAGAGAAGTCTATAAGATATCCATAACAAACGCACTGGGTTGCGGACAACAAAAGGGGTATCATGAAACCTATCGCGGCGCGGATATTGAAGTGAATCTATTGAAGAAAATCCGTATCGAGATTGCTGTGAACGATGACTTTGTTGAACCTACAGTAAACGGCATCATTGCCGGTGCCAAAACCGGAACAATCGGCGATGGGAAGATCTTTATCACAACCCTGGATGAATGTATTCGTATCCGAACAGGTGAGAAGGGTAGTGAAGCGATTGGATAGGTTGGATAATTTTTAAATCAGGAGATGGAACGTGAAGTCGAATAAAAATTTATTTCGAGTATGCATTTTCATACTGATGGTTTTGGCAGGTACGCAGATATTTGCACAATCGGAAGCGTCTGCTTCTGAGGCAATCTTCACCATAAACAATACTTGGATGTTGGTAGCAACATTTCTGGTTTTTGTCATGCATCTGGGTTTTGCGACGCTGGAAATCGGTCTGACGAGAGCAAAGAATACCGTTAATATTTTATTCAAGAACACTCTAATCGTCGCCATCGGACTGCTCACCTATGCATTGATGGGATTTAATCTGATGTATCCTGGCGAGAGCTGGATATTGGGCAAAATTTTTGGTTTCGGCGGATTCGGCATCGGCACGGATGCCGCAGGTGTGACGGCTGCCTATAATCCCGGATTTACCTACTGGACTGATTTTCTGTTTCAGGGTATGTTTGCCGCGACCGCTGCAACCATCGTTTCCGGTGCAGTTGCAGAACGTATCAAACTGGATGCATTTCTGATATTCTCAACGATTTATGTCGCTCTAATCTATCCGCTTGTCGGCTCCTGGGGATGGGGTGGTGGATGGCTGGCCGAACTGCATTTTCATGATTTCGCCGGATCCACGTTCGTTCATTCTGTAGGAGGATGGGCAGCGCTAGCAGGCGTTGTTGTGCTGGGGCCACGTCTTGGTAAATATGTGAATGGTCGTGTCAAGCCCATCATGGGACATAATATGCCACTCGCTGCCATCGGTGTTTTTATACTCTGGCTCGGCTGGTTCGGATTTAAC
>JAFGJC010000145.1 GCA_016929305.1 candidate division CSSED10-310 bacterium
AATATCACCCGCCTGAAAAATACGCTCCGCTGATTCAAGTGCATGCCATTCTTTTATAATTGATCCGGTCAAATAATCGCGCTGTGGTTCGCGCCCGACGGCAATAACCAGCCGGTCGGCAATAGTAAAGGATTCTCCGGCTGGAGAACTGTATGTTATTTTTAAATTCCTTTCTTCACGACAGTCCACGCGTAAAATCAGCGCACTGCGGCAGTAGGTAATCGCTGCCATTTCAGCCACTCGGTCAGCCAGAAGCGGCAGGCACGAAGGGATCTCAGAACGTCCCAGGATGATAATCTCATTGTGCTTCGCCAGCGTAAGCGCCATGTCAAACGCTGCATCACCAGCTCCGATAATGATAATTCGATATCCCGAAATGTTCATCAAGTGCCGAATATCGTAGCTGATCCGCCGATCTTCTTCGGGAATAGAAAGATGTGCTGGCAGTTTTTTAGGTTTCGTTCCTGATGCCATCAACACATAACGAAAGCGGTAATTCTTCGTTTGCGTCGTCAGGATAAAATTACCGGATTCGATATCAAGAGAAGTTACCGCGTCATTCGTAATGGAAATACCCAGATTGGCAATCTGTTTCTCGATCCGCTGGATGAGTTCCGGTCCGGTAATGCCCTCCGGAAAGCCGGGATAGTTTTCAACGTTCCCTGAATTATTCAGCAATCCGCCGATATTGCCGCTCTCGAACACATATGGCGCAATGCCGTATCGTTTCAACTGAATACTTGCTGCCAGCCCTGCCGGTCCGGCGCCAATGACAGCAACCGGTTCCACTCTCATTCGAAAACACACCTCTCCTAAAATTTAAATGCCAAACCTAACAAATCCAAAAGGAAGGATCAATGCATTGCAAAAGGAATATTTTGACAGATGCTGCTAACTATGCTTTTGAGAATCGGAAGTGGAAAGACGATGTAAAACCTGATCGATCAAACGGGTATCGCCGGTAAATTCATTCCGGAGAATCTGTTCGGCTTCATCGATGGTCAACGCATCACGGTATGAGCGTGGATGAATAAGCGCATCCACCATATCAGCTATGGCAAGGATCTGTCCGAGTTTCTGGAGGCGATTTTTTTCTGCGCGACGCTCTGCCGTCTCACGCGGTTGCTGACGCCTATCATTACCTTGCCGGGGATACGGTTCCGTCTTGAATTCGTGGTGCATTGCCACGACATCGCCAACGATACCACTATGAATATTGCTCACCTGAATGTATCCCAGACGAACATGACCCTGCATAATACGTAATTCCCGGGAATCCAATGTGCCATTTTTTTTCAGAATCGATTCGGGTATTTCCATTTTGCCCAGATCATGGAAAAGACTGGCAAGACCAAGTATCTCCAAATCATTGCCATCCACGTCGTTCGTCAGTCCCAGATCCAGGCTTAACCGACATACACGAATACAGTGTTCATATGTTTCCTGGTGCTGTTCTTTCAGATAATCCAGATAGTTATGCAGCTCCGTTGCTGCGAGAGATTGAATGAGTTTATCACAAAGAACATGTGCATTAGATGTTGATATTTCCACCTTCCGATCCTCACAACTGACGCTTGCTGTTGACGGTGTTGCTCCATACCCTCAATGTCAGCGGAAAGTCAATCAGATTCCTGCACACAATTCAAGGGAAGATGAAATTTCGCGAAATGAATCTCATGTCACAAATGCCAGGCATCGGTAAAAAACGGTTTTTGGTATTTATCTTTATGGCTGAAAGGAACAGAACGTCAGCGTTTGGTCAAACAGACAACATGAAAAAATGGGTTTTCCAAAGGGGATGCAGCCATTGACCAGCCAGTCTGTCCGGCAAGCTGTTCAAACATATTCAGACCCATGAATCTAATGGGCATTTCAGTTATTGATTGGAGAAGAATCAAATTCGGATCGGCATCTTCAAAACGTTGGATTACAGATCCGATAATTATAGTTTCCGGAGGTGAATGATCCCTCAGCATAGCCAGATTAGCAATAATTACCTCATCGGAACCGTATTCAAACAGCGCACCTTCAGATGACACCATAACAACGCTTTTCATTTCTCTCAGATGTTTAAGAAGCATTCCGAGTGATTCCGGATGGTTCCAGTCACGCGTGATATGATGAAATGACACCCGCAAGCCGGCGAGTGGTCCATCATTGGACATTAGAGCGGCGAGCGCTCGGGATCCGAACAGCGGAGCGGCAGTATCTGTGTCCAGAACATATATGGCTATACGCTGTTTCAGCAGAAGGCTGGGAAATGTCCGATGAAGCGTCAAAAGCGTGTTCAGGCTGTCCGCTGCCGTCCCGCCACCAATATTTACCATGCAAAGCGGACGATTTCCGGTTACAGGCAGAATTTTAACCAGATGTTCCACTGAAAGTTTCACCATATCTCTTAGCCTTAACCTCAAGCATACTGCTCCGATTAACCGACTGATTCGTCTGCTCCATATTCCGGATAATATCTTGGGAAGGTTTTCCGGACCGAGTTTCTGAAGATAAGCAGACATGCCATTTCCCCAATGGTGGTTATCCCGTTCAATCATTGGCAGACGCGAGCTGATTAATCTTCGTAGCAATCCTGGCAGGTGACCATAACGCTTCAGCCATCGCAGTGATTCCCGTGAAATTTCCGACAGTTCATTCTTGTCAATATCAAAGCCAAATGCAGGATGGGTGAGATCAATTACAGGAAGCTCCCATCCCTTCGATGTTTCAGCATAAACCACATCTGATCGTATATGTTTGCGAAAAGCAGTCAAAATCAGGATTTACACCTTTTCCCTTCCATTGTGGGTTATCCCTGCTGAAATTCCTCGATACATGGCCGGAATAGCCGATTGGCAATCCGAATCCGGTCTTTTTCACGGCGGGTATTATATGTCTCCGGAATATACTCAGGCAATCCTTCCCATAGTTTATATCCGGTCAATCGCAGCCGAATGACAGCTTTATCAGTGACAGCGTGAATCATGTGGCACATTCAAGGAAAATCTGCGCGGCTGCCCGTATAATTTTATTCGCCCCCAATTGTGAAAGAATTGCCGTTTTTTTAGACTCCTTCCAGATACTTACAGGAGGATTACGACATGAAACTGGAAAAACAGATGTTTTGTTGGGCAATGTTGAGTTTTATAATTGTTTTGGCAATACCGCATACACATGCAGGGAAAGCGCCAGCACAGGCTGTCAAGGTCGTGATGCACGAAAAAGCGTTTCTGCTCGATGGCAACCCGATGATAATGATAAACCATACCCACGAAGGAATCGATCTCACCGAGGGCTCGCCAGCGCTTCTCGACAAGACACTGAATGTAAAGGAATTACCCGAGGGTCAGTACATTCCGCTGGCAACCCAGGAAACAGACGGCAATATCACGCACCTTATTTCCGCCAGCAAAGGTACACATGATTATCTATTCATCGGACACGATGGGATTATTTATTCAAATGAAAAGAAAAAGATATCCAAACATGGCCCGTATTTGCGTCTGACTCTCTATCGAAAAGATGCCAACAAATGGCACAAGATTGACAGTTCCAGTTTGGAGATACGCGCGGCTGCGGACACAGAATTACCCGTCAAACTGGACCCGGATGGGAAAATCATCATACAACAGGTGCCCCGGAAACCAATTGTTCTGCACCTTAAAGACAAAACCTCAACAAAACAGTGGGACTATACGTTTTTCCCCTATTTTCGAGGTGCCGCAGCGGAATTGGTGGTCGCAAACATCTATGACGTCCCTGTGGGACAGTTAATTAAAGACTGAGCGTGGACGCTGAGGTGACCAATAATTCAGGAAATCTTAGTACCTGTTTCCGGACGAATCGCCCCAGCCAAACACAAACGAATCATAGTGACCAAGAATCGTGGTAATATCCATATCTGTCAATGCGGCATACCAAATGATATTCGTTGCAGAACCGCTATTTTCCGGCCATGCAAACGGTGGTATCACATCGAAGCGTGTCCACCCGGTACCAATAGTGACACTTTCATAGTCAAAACTTGAGAAACTCGGTGCAAAGAAATATATGCCGTAAACGTCAAGAATCACAAATAATGGCACATCGACCAGATTCCCTGGTTGGGGATTACAGATAAAAACGGTGCAGGCGCATGGCATACCTGGCCAGAAATAGTTTGCCGGCATCCAGATCGTAACACCAAGTTCCAAGCAGGGCGGTGTCGGATCGGGTGTGGGTGTCGCTGTCACCGCAGACGTGGGTTCCGGTGTGGGTGTCGGTTTCACAATATCATCATCGAAATAATGATATCCCAGATCCAAAACACCTTGATCCGCCACATGATCAGTGCGGGTCGTCAGTTCATCCATGCATCTTTCTCCGGCAGGCAAGTTGTAGCAGATGCTGTTTGAAGAAACGTCAGACCACATCACGCACATGCTGTCCTGGTCCTGACCGGATGCAATCTGACTCAGATAATATTTACCAAGAACCCCTTCGGTGAACAGCGGATCCTGGGATATGCAGTGCTCTCCACTGATGAAACTGTCACCGATATCGCAATAGCGGACAACCGGCATCGCAGGATTGGTCGGATATGAAGCGGAGGCATGAAGATCCGGAGGATCATTTCCCCATAGGATAGAATATTCAATGTGCGGGTTTGATGTTAAGCTGTATATCCCTCCGATTGAATCTGAAGCCGTGTTATCAGCGACAGTGCAATTGATCATGGATGCCTGCATGGTATCATGAAAAAACACAGCTCCCGCCGTAACAGCATCGTTTTCAGAATAGAGGCAATTTTTAAAGTCAGAATAGGAATGATTGTTATAGACAGCGCCGCCATGATGAGCGCTATTGGCTTTAAAAACAGTTTGTGAAATTTGCATGGAACTCGTGCTGATTGATAGAGCACCACCAAATTCCGCAACATTTGAAATCATTTGATTGTCAAAGATCAGTGCGCCACATCCATAACAACGCATGCCGCCGCCATCATCCGACGCTGCGTTTTCCGTTACCGTGCAGCCGGCAATAT
>JAFGJC010000146.1 GCA_016929305.1 candidate division CSSED10-310 bacterium
ATGGGCTAATCGGCAGTGTTTGATGCATTGGGTTCGTGAGGTATTTTATCGTGTTTTTGATAAAGAATTGTCGGGAAAACAAATGCCACTCGTGTATGATGTGGCTCACAATATTGTGAAACTTGAGACCCATGAAGTTGATAGCGGAAAACTGCAAAAACTCGCAGTGCATCGCAAAGGAGCGACACGGGCATTTGCTCCGGGCAATCCGGAATTGCCCGAAAAATACATTCAAACGGGACAGCCGGTTATTATTCCCGGTGATATGGGAACTGCCTCTTATATACTCACGGGAACACATCAAGCGATGAAGGAAACATTTGGAAGCACTTGTCATGGTGCTGGTAGGATATTGAGTCGTAAAGCTGCAAAAGTAGCAGCCAAAGGCAGGCAAATTGCAAATGAACTCGAATCATTAGGAATAATTGTAAAAGCAAGTGGTCGAGGAACTATTGTGGAAGAAATGCCCGATGCATATAAAGATATCGATAAAGTTATATCGATTGTAAAAGGCGCTGGATTAGCGAATGTCGTGGCAAAAATGCGTCCTCTGGGTGTAATCAAAGGATAAAAAATCAGGATATTTTTGAGCCCACAGGCATGTCCCCATCAACCGTGAGAAGTTTTACAGTTTGGAATCCCTCGGTTGATGCCGCCAATATCATGCCATCACTTAAAATGCCACGAATATTTCTGGGTTGCAGGTTGGTCAAGACCACAACCGATTTACCTGTCATCTCCTCAGGTTCATAATATTGCCGCATTCCAGCGACAATGCTGCGCGGTTCCGGTTCTCCGATATCGACACTCATATGAATCAGTCTTTCTGTGCCTTGTACAGTACTGGCACTGAGAATTTTTCCAATCCGAATGTCAAGTTTGGCAAATTCATCAAAAGCAATACGATCCATCTTATCCTCCCATATTCTTTAGACTTGAACTATCAATTGTATTTTCAATGTAAACAACAAAATTGAAAAGCTGTCTTTCAATCCAGACTATACACGACCATCAGAAGAGGTGAAACTATTTCATAAATATTTTGATCTCATTGTTGACTTTAGTTTGCACATTTGATTAGTTCCCATCGGGATTTATGCCAGCTATGGGGGTTCATATGAATCAGATAGGAATCAGAAGAGAAGACAAAAATAAATGGGAAAAACGTGTTCCTCTGATACCTCAAGACATAAAAAAATTATCAGAGACACACCAGATTCATTTTGTTATCCAGCCATCCTTAGATCATCGGATTTATCCTGATGAACTCTACGAGGCCGCAGGTGCAACGATAAGCGAAGATCTGTCGGATTGTTCTGTCATTTTAGGAGTGAAGGAAATACCTGAATATCTCTTTCAGCGTAATACAGCCTATGTGTTTTTTGCTCATGTTATTAAAGGACAATCTTACAATATGCCGATGTTACGCAGTTTAATGCATAACCATTGTTCGTTGCTGGACTATGAGAAAATTGAGGATAATAATGGCCGTCGGCTTATTTTTTTCGGACGCCATGCGGGGCTTGCCGGTATGTGCGAGACACTGTTTGCACTATCAAAGCATATTGAATTGAAGGCTTTGCCCAATCCATTTGAGTCTTTAAAACAACCGTTTCAGTATGATTCACTCGCCTCGATCAAATCAGCAATTCAAGAAATTGGTAACCGGATTACGCAATATGGATTGCCAGATCATTTAAATCCTTTGATATGTGGTTTCACAGGATATGGTAATGTATCAAAGGGCGCTCAGGAAATCTATGATCTCTTGCCTGTAACTGAATTAGATCCCTGGGAATTGGTGGAGGGATTGGGAAAAACTCATTGGAATAAACACAAAGTTTACAAAGTAGTCTTTCATGAGAAACATATGTTTCAGCCGAATAATCCGCAACAGGTGTTCGATTTACAGGATTATTTTACTCATCCTGATTTGTACCATTCCGTTTTTTCCGGATTTCTCCCACATCTTACACTCTTGGTTAATTGCATCTATTGGACGGATAAATGTCCCCGATTACTGACCAAGGACGATGCGAAAAACATGTATTCTTCGGTGGAAAAACCGCGATTGAGAGTAATCGGTGATATATCATGTGATATAGATGGTTCTATCGAAGTTACTGTAAAACCAACCAGTCCTGATAATCCTTTTTATGTTTACAATATAGAAACCGGAACACCGACTTCGGATCTTAAATCAACAGGTCCGGTTGTAATGGCAATCGATAATTTACCCTGTGAAATTCCCCGGGAGGCTTCCACTGATTTTTCAAATGTTTTTGCTAGATTTATTCCTGAAATTGCAAAAACAGACTTTGATTCAAAAAATGTTGAAAGAGCTTTGTCACCGGAACTGGGACGAGCTTTAATCGTCCTCAATGGTGAATTAACTGAATCATATAAATACATAAAAACCTTTTTGGCGAAGGCTAAGCAGGAGTGATATTTATGAGTGAGAAGAAAATTTTATTACTGGGTGCAGGTTTAGTTACGGAACCGCTTGTTCGTTACTTGCTCGACATTCCGGATTTTAAATTGACGATTGCTTCGCGAACGGTCAGCAAGGCGGAGAATCTTCTTAAGGGTCATCCGAGAGGTATTGCGGTCAGTTTAAATGTGAAGAATGAAGAAGAACTTGGGCAGGCTGTCAAGAATCATGATCTTTCGATAAGTTTGTTGCCGGCAACCATGCATCCTGTTGTCGCTAAGTATTGTCTGAAGTATCGAAAACATCTGATGACTACCTCTTATGTCAGCCCTGCAATGAAAGCATTCGATAACGAAGCGAAAAATTCAGGATTGCTTTTCATGAATGAACTCGGGCTTGATCCGGGAATAGATCACATGTCAGCCATGCGCATAATCCATCAGGTTTATGCGAGTGATGGAAAGGTTCTTTCTTTCAAATCGTATTGTGGAGGTTTGCCTGCACCGGAAGCAAACACAAATCCATTCGGTTATAAGTTTTCATGGGCACCTAAAGGAGTTCTTCTCGCGGGAAGAAATGCAGCAAAGTTTTTATGGGATGGAGAATTAAAGGAGATACCAGGTGAAGCCTTGTTCGATAACTATCACTATATGAACGTTGGAGGAATGGAGTTTGAAGCCTATCCAAACAGAGATTCCATGCCATATCAGGATTTATACGGTTTACACGATGTTCATACGATGTTCAGAGGGACCTTCCGCTATAGAGGTTGGTGTCAGACATTGAAATCCATCGTTAATATGGGTTATCTGGATTTAGAAGAAAAAGACTATCACGTCAATACATACGCCGATCTGACCAAAAAGCTGGTAGGCTACACAAAGGATAATCTGCGTCAGTCCGTTGCAGAAAAAATTGGTAAACCGGTTGATCACTTTGTGCTTGATAATATTAAGTGGCTTGGACTTATGGATGAAATTCATCTTCCAAAAGATGTTAACAGCCCTATCGATTATTTGGCAGCTCTATGTATCGAAAAATTAAAATACCAGCCGGGTGAACGTGATATGATTGTTCTTCATCATATATTTGAGATTGAGATGGAAGGGCAGCAAAAAACCGCTACAAGTACACTGATTGATTATGGTATTCCTCATGGACAAACGGCGATGGCTAGGACCGTCAGTCTTCCCGCCGCAATCGGTACCAAACTTATTCTGCAGGATAAAATTACATCATGTGGAGTGAAGATTCCGGTGGATCCGGAAGTATATAATCCGATTCTAAATGAACTGGAAAAAATGAATATCAAATGTATTGAGAGAGGATTATAACAATAGACGTTTCTGTCCATACGGATATATCTGTTATCATTCCTTGCGCGAAAGCTCCGGAGGTTTTTCGGGAGTGTCTTGAAGCTTTGTCGACCTCCAAATACCAACCCAGGGAAATTATCTTAGTCGATGACGCTATGGATGAAACTTCAAGACATATCGCATCGGAGTTTCCTGTCAATGTTGTGAAAAATCCTTCGACAGGTGTTGCTTCCGCCAGAAATCATGGTGCAAATATCGCAGAAGGATCAGTATTGCTGTTTATCGATACCGATGTCATCATCACTTCCGATGCACTAAAATATGTCCATGAAGCACTCAAAGATAAAGAACTAGGGGGAATCGTTGGAGTACAAAGTGTTTTTATTAGATATCGAAATTTTTTTAGCGTCTATAAAAATCATTGGATGCGATATACTTATAAACGTTTGAAAAAAAATATTCATCTCTTCTATACCTCGTTTGCTGCGATCCGCAAAGAACATTTTACAGTATCCGGTGGTTTCGATGAAAATTATCGATTGCCCAGTGTGGAGGATACAGCTTTTGGAGCGGTTCTGGGTGAAAGAAACATACGCATAGATCCATTGTTTATGGCGGAATTCGAACATGCAAAAGCATACAGCTTGAAATCCATTTTGAAGACTGATTTCAATCGATCCATTGCACTTGTTCGCTATGTACTGAGAACATGGCGATCCCATCAAACCATTTCCAAAACCTCAGTTCCAAAACGTTTTATGGTCAGTTCAGCGCTTATGGGGTTAATTGGTTTGTCATTGCTTGCTGTTCCATTATTTCCTGTGGTTTCGAGCGCTTTCATAGGGATAAATCTTCTTGTTATTCTTATGGTGAATGGATCGTGGATTCATTATTTGGCAAAAAACGAATCGGTGTGCTTTAGTGTCAAAGCTGCTATCTTTTTACCTTTGGATATATTATTTGTAGTAGCAGGTATGTTTACTGGATTTTTGACTTACTGTTCCGGCAAACGGTATTAATTTCAAGGAGGTGTAGTTCTGAGAATCTTATTTATTGTTCCTCCCAGCAATCTTCGTGAAAGATATGGAGAATTAATGGAAGCAGGCGCGATATATCCGTCGATGGGTTTAGCATATGTCGCCGCTTTCGTTGAAAAAGATAAACACACCATACGTATTCTTGATGCTGAAGCACTCGGATATGATTTCAATGATATTGAAAATGACATTCAGCATTTTCG
>JAFGJC010000147.1 GCA_016929305.1 candidate division CSSED10-310 bacterium
CCATGCAAAATCCGGTACTCCGAATGCAACCCTTAAACACACAATGTCATTACGCATTGCCGATGTGAAAATTAATGGTATCTCCGTCGCAGAAGCCGGTTTTAACGCTTTTATTGCGGGATATTATGGTGTTCCCGTCGTATTCCTTTCCGGCGACAAAGCGATATGCCAATATGCTGTCAAAACCTGGCCTGAGATAGAAACAGTTGCTGTAAAGGAAGGCTTGGGCAAAGCGTGTATCAGTGTTCATCCTGAAAAATCCAAGACAATGATTAAATCCGGAGTTATTGCTGGTTTAAAAAAACGGGACAAAATATCTCCCTATTGTTTCAAGCCACCCATAACAATGGATATCGCTTACCGGGATGAGAGTTTGGCCTATCGCGCAGCATGGTATCCCAAGGTTAAACGGTTGGATGATCACACTGTTCGATTCCGGTCAAAAAATACGATAGATTGCCTCCGGTTTTTTTATTTCTGTACTTGAATATCAGCTGAGGAGATGAATGAATAACGGATTGTCGGAGAAATGTTATGATTGTTGGTATCGGCGTCGACATTATTCGTGTTGAGCGTCTACGGCGAGCACTCCGGAAAACCGCCGGATTCGAAACACGTGTCTTTGCACCTGAAGAAATCGATTATTGTAATGCAAAGGCATTTCCGGAACGGCACTACGCAGCCAGATTCGCAGCGAAAGAAGCGGTGATGAAAGCGTTGGGTACCGGCTGGTCAGGTGGCATCAGGTTTCAAGATATCGTGGTCACCATGAATAATCAGGGTCAACCGTTTATTGAAATCCTGTCACCGACCGCTGAACGGATACCCGGATTACATGAGCTTTCCATTACCATTTCATTATCTCATGAACGCGATCATGCCATAGCTTTTGCCGTTGTATACAGGTCTAAGACTTAGTTTTTCCGCGTTGTCATATCGATAAGGATTACCAGCTGAAATCAAAGCAACCGATATTGGAAATGACCTGCTTTGTTAGAGGATCCATAAAGAATGCCCAAAGGGTTGCATTCCTGCCGGATCCTGCATTTCCAGGCCATTGAAAAGGGGGAATAACAGTAACACAATCCCAATAGGGAGGTATCAACAATCGTTTAAAGTCCGGTTTAGTGGACCAGGAAGGATAGAAAAAGAACATTTCGCCCACTTGCAGAACACAGAACACATCGGCGGGCATATCCGAAATTTCCGGTTGACAGGTACAAAGTGTAATCCAACATTCATCATTTGGTTGATAGAAGGATGCGGGCATATCAATCCGTACAAGGGGTATACCGCATGACGGCGGAACTGTTGACGTTGGAGTGGGTGTTGGTGTGGATGTTGGCAATGGTGTCTGAGTCGGTTTCGGAGTATTGGTTGGTAACATCGTTGGTGTGGGTCTGATATCCCTGGGGAAATGATATCCAATATCTGCATATCTTGCATCTGCAACATGGTCGGTTCGTGTTGTGAAATCATCCAGGCAGACGTCAAGATCTCCAACCTCAAAACAGATTCGTGCTGCCAGATCTGAACCACTGTCAAGACAGGGACTGTCATTTATCTGACCTGAAATAATTTGACTTAAATAGCCAAATCCACTGGGACCGTTTATCAACAAGGGATCTGAATCGATACAGCCTTCACCGAACCATGGATAGCCGGCCCCGTTTTCAATGTCACAATAAGCGAACATTGGATTTCCGAGAATTTTGAAAGGAGGAAGATTATTCCATAAGATGCAGTCGACAAATTCCGGAGATGCGCCGAGATCTATAAACACTGCACCGCCGTCCCATGCGGTGTTATTTGTAAATGTACAGTTGAAAAACTTGGCTTGAGTGTTCCGCGGACAATACGTACCACCTCCGAATTGAGCCGAATTGTCTTCGATCAGGCAGAGTGCTATTTGGGCGTTATCCGTCCAAAATCCACCCCCGAAGCTCGATGCTTCATTTTCACTGAACCGGCAATTCACGACATTGCCATCAAGGCACCATAATCCGCCTCCGCTGCCAAATGTTTTATTCCGGGTGAAATGACAGCGGTATATATCAACGTGGTGCGCTGATATCCCGGCTTCATCTCCTAAACAGGTGTTGCCAAAGATGTTGATATAGGAAGCATTGATATGACTGAAGTAGTCCGAATAGATTCCGGCACCATAGCAAATTGCGGTATTATTATAGATATGTCCGATAAACAGGATGGCATCGCTGGATCGAAATGAGATGCCACCTCCGCGCCCACCTATATTTTCGATGCCAAGAGCATCATTGTCGTGAACGGTAATTTCTAAAAGTGTGGGTTGAGCGTTTCTGAAATGCAAACCACCGCCATAGCTTCCTGCCCAACAATTCTCGACAATAGTGCGCCAGATAGTATGAGAACCTCCAAATCCATAATAACCACCGCCAAAATGCCCTGCACCTTTTTTAAGCACCAAACCGGAAATATTGATGCGTGACGCTTTTATTGCTCTAATACCGCCAAACCAAGCTTCATTTATCTGAGGTTCACAGCATGCGTAGGGTCCACCATTGTTAACGATGTAAAGTGTGCCATGGCATAACAATCCCGAGCCATTTCGAAAGAGCAGTTGTGTGCCTTGGTTAATGATCAGTGTGCGTCCAGGTTCAATAACAAGGTCTTCAGTAATTATATTTGGTAATGAACCGTTGTGTAATTCGCCGCTAATCATTCCGCCCAAAACATTTGCAGGCAGGTTGCCACCATAGTGTTCACATCCCATATCAGCGCGACTTTCATCGCTATCGTTACGGGAAAAGGGATCGCCGGTGTCTATACAGGGAGATCCGGCAGTAAGTGAAAAATCACCGTTTTCGGGATCGGTGAAGCGGGGATCAGATGAAATGGATTCCTTTGTGATCCAGGAAGCGGGGATATTGTCATGAATACATGAATATAGGCAAGCCAGTCGACTTTGGTGTGTTGATACCGGTAAAAGATCCCAGACAATGGAATTCAGGATAGTGGTTTTTGTGTGATCCAGGTAGATGCTATTTCCGCTGATCTCAGCCTGATTGCCGTAAAATGTGCAGCGGTCGATCAGAGGTGAACCATATCGAAAGGCTATTGCGCCACCTCGATTTTCAGCAGAATTGTGATGGAACAGGCAGCCGGCAATCCACGGCGAACCCCTTCCGGAAATCGCACCGCCATCCAGAGAACTCATGTTATTGATAAAAATGCATTTCGATATTTTTATCCTGGAGTTCAATTCCATAGCACCGTGGCTGGAGTAGGCATTTTTTATTGTAAAACCCTCGAAAACAGTTGTTCTGTCGGTGCCTTCATCAGCGAGTGATTGCAGAAGATATCCCTGAAATCTGATATCGAAGACGGTATTTTCGGGTCCGAGTTCCGAATGGACCCGAATTCTTTTTCCCTGAAGATTGAGATTACAGTTTCCCGGTCCTGAATAGGTGCCGGGCGCAACGATAATTTCGTCGCCGTCGCTTGAGATCTGGATAGCGTCTTCCAACGTTGCCGCTTGCTCGGGAACTCTGATCACAGCTGTTTTGCCTGGCATGGGCAACGCCAGGCAGACGAGTATCAGTAAAAACCGAAAGAGTGCTTTATGGGATTTTTTAGACCGGGATTTCGATATCATGAGATGGAAAAGTGAGGGCTTGAGGTGTTTGTCAGCGTGCTCCACGGTTAATTCTATCATCTGATCCGCTGTTTAACTCCCCTAAAGTAATTTTCTTAAACGCTTCGATATCAGGAGAAACCTGATGCAATAGCACATCCACGGATTCCTGAACACCGGTAATATCTTTCAGCCCGTTTCCCGTCATAAATGCGAGGGCGCGCTCATTCGATTTTATTATACCTGATTCTGCGGCATGGATCATACCTGCCAGAGCGGTTGCACCTGCCGGTTCGCAAAATATACCTCGTGACGATGCAGCGTAGCGAAGCGCATGTCGAATGCTATCATCAGAAACACTGAAAATCGTGCCGTTTGTTGCTGCCACTGATTTAATCGCTCGTATGCCTTCACGAGGTTTACCGACACAGATAGAATCCGCAAATGTATGAGCTTCAATGGGATTAATGATCAGCGAACCATTTCTTAGAAACTGTTGAAAAGCTTCCGCCAGAGGAGCTGCGCCCTGAGCTTGAACACCGTAGATTCGTGGAACACGCTCTATTAATCCGATGCCGTGGAATTCCTGAAATCCTTTGCAAAGTCCGGTAATGATGGAACCGTCACCGACACTCACAAAAATGCATTCCGGTGGATCGAAATGAAAGGTTTCACAAACTTCGAAAGCGCCCGTCTTTTTACCTTCAACAAGGTAAGGATTCAAACCGGCGCTGCGATTAAACCAGCCGTATTCCTGGCAGGCTTCCATGGAAAGATCGAACGCCTGATCGTATGATCCGGTGACGGATATCAGATGAGCGCCGAAAGCTCCGATTTGAATCAACTTTGCTTTTGGAGCAGTTGACGGCACAAATACAATACATCTCAAACCGGATGCAGCGCAACATCCTGCAAGGGATGCAGCGGCATTACCGGTGGAAGCGCAAGCAACGGTTGAATGTTTCAATTCGATAGCTCTGGCGACAACAACAGAAGAAGCACGATCTTTATACGAGCCTGTCGGATTTAGGCCATCGTCTTTGATGAAACAAGCCGTCAGATTTAACGAACGGGCAAGGCGCGGCAGAGAGTATATGGGTGTGCATCCAATGCGAAGCCTCGGAAAACTCCTTAAATTGTCGAAAGGTAAAAACGCTTTGTACCTTAATATTGAAACCGGTTCTGTCTCGTCAATCAATTGATCCCGGAACTGTTTCCGGATAGTTTCGAAATCGTATTTACATTCAAGCGTTCCCCATTCCGGTCCGCAATCAGGACAGTATGATTGCACCGCACCATCCGCAGCGTAAGTCAGTGAACATGAATCACAATGGAGTCCCAGTAATCGATTCATTGAAACACCTCCTTGAAGGTGAAAGCAAACATCATCCGGTACTTTCAGAAAAAGCGCCAGCCGATTCTCCAAAGTTATCATCACATTTGGATTAGGGTAAGATCAAGTGCCCAGCACCGGTATGGTGAGGCAGTGCACTATCACAGATTAGATTCCAGAAATGTGCTCGTGTTTCGATTGTCGGGTTTTAGAAGCCGATATATGCGTTGGATTATGGAGTGAATGGTTGTAAAAGCCGCTCCTGAATGATGTCTGTCAGATTCTCAACGGAGACGCGTTCCTGATTCATGGTATCTCGATCGCGAAGCGTCACCGTATCTTTCAAGGAAGGTTCACCCTGACCGATGGTATCAAAATCGATGGTGACACACCAGGGAGTACCCAGTTCGTCCTGATAGCGATAACGCTTTCCGATATTACCTCTGTCATCCCATTGCACAATAAATCGATGTCTGAGTGTTTCAAAAATATCATATGCTTTAGTGACGAGTTCCGGTCGATTGCGCAGTAATGGGAAGACCGCAACAGTTACTGGTGCGATGGCTGGATGAAAACGCATGACGGTCCGGATTTCCGTTTTTCCTTTCGAATCAGTGATCGTTTCTTCATGATAGGCATCGGTCAACAGCGCAAGAGCAATTCTGTCAACACCTGCAGAGGGTTCGATAACATGAGGATAGAAGCGTTCACCGGTGTCCGGATCGAAATACTGGGGAATTTTACCAGTAGCATTAGCATGCTGACACAAATCAAAATTGCCCCGTGCAGCAATGCCTTCCAATTCCTGATCGCCAAATGGGAAGCGATAGATAATGTCTGAACATGCTGATGCATAATGCGCCAATTCGCTGTCTTCGTGTTTCTCCAGGTTGAGTTTCCGGGGTGACAATCCGATGGATTTGTACCAATCCATACGGTCTTTTAACCAGTATTCATGCCATGATTCGTCGGATCCTGGTTTGATGAAAAACTCAATTTCCATTTGCTCGAATTCTCGTGACCGGAAAGTATAGTTTCGTGGATTTATCTCATTTCGGAATGCTTTGCCGATTTGAGCGATTCCGAATGGAACTTTTGTCCGGGAGACCGTCAGTACATTCTGAAATTGTACGAAGATCGCCTGAGCCGTCTCGGGTCTGAGGAAAGCAATCGAAGCATCGTCTTTTACCGGACCGATGAATGTCTGAAACATCAAATTGAAATCGCGAGGTTCCGTAAATTCATGATCACCACCTGAAGGGCATTTTGTGTCCGGCAGTTGATCTGCCCGGAAGCGTTGTTTGCATTTTCTGCAATCGACGAGGGGATCGGAAAAGGATTCCGTGTGCCCGGAAGCTTTCCAAACATCGGGATGCATGATGATTGATGCATCCAAACCCACAATATCAAAATGATCCCCTGATGGTGAGATATGACCGTTCCTCACATATCTCTGCCACCACTGATCTCTAATATTGCGTTTCAGTTGAGCACCAGCCGGCCCGTAATCCCAAAATCCGTTCAGACCACCATATATCTCTGACGATTGAAAAATAAATCCTCGCCGCTTGCACAGAGCAGTAATTTTTTCCATCAGATTTACCGGCGCTTTCATAGCATTCATTATCGTCCCCTTCGTTATCTGAAAATGATGTCAGATTCGTCACAAACG
>JAFGJC010000148.1 GCA_016929305.1 candidate division CSSED10-310 bacterium
CTGCGCTCGATACAGGGAAAGAGCATTTCGCTTTGCATAATTGTGATGGGTGATAAAAACTACCATATCCTCTTCTACAATCATGTCTTCCAGCTCGATTTCGCTGGTGGCTTCGATTATCGCCGTTCGTCTGTTGTCGGCATACTGACCCTTGATTTGCAAAAGTTCTTCCTTGATAAGATTCATCAGGAGCGCTTCCGAACCGAGGATCGCTTTAAGCCTGCTGATCTCCTTTAGCAACTCCAGGTATTCATCCCGGATTTTATCCCGTTCCAATCCGGTCAGACGCTGAAGCCGCATATCGAGGATAGCTTGCGCCTGCAATTCCGACAGGCTGAACGATGCCATCAGGCCGTCCCTGGCCTCCTCAACGGTTTTGGATGCGCGTATCAGTTCGATCACGGCATCCAGATTATCCAGTGCAATAATCAAACCTTCCAGTATATGGGCTCTGGCTTCAGCTTTACGAAGTTCAAAACGGGTTCTTCTCATGACCACGTCCCGGCGATGCTGAATGAATTTGTCCAGAATCTCCTTCAGATTCAACTGCCGGGGTCTTCCATCCACCAGCGCGACCATATTGACACCGAAATTTGATTGTAGAGGTGTATGTTTGTAAAGCTGGTTCAAAATTGCTTTGGCGATCTGATCTTTTTTCAGCTCAATGACAATCCGAATACCTTCTCTATCCGTTTCATCCCGGATATCAGAGATACCTTCCAGTTTTTTGTTCTTGACCAGATTGGCGATTTTTTCCAACAGGTCGGCTTTATTTACTTGATACGGCAATTCAGTAATGATGATATCTTCTCTTCCGGTTCGTTCACGGCGTTCGATAACCGCCTGAGCTCTCATGACAATAGAACCGCGTCCCGTATGATATGCCGACAGAATGCCTTCCCTGCCATAGATAAACGCTCCCGTTGGAAAATCGGGACCTTTAACGATCTGCAGAAGATCGCTCATCTGAGAAGATGGTTTGTCGATGAGCAGAACCAGGGCATCGATGATTTCGGACAGATTATGCGGCGGTACGTTCGTTGCCATACCAACGGCAATACCGCTGGAACCGTTAATCAAAAGATTGGGAATGATGGAGGGGAGAACATCGGGTTCCTTTGTCGATTCATCATAATTGGGAGTGAAATCAACGGTATCTTTATCGATGTCTTTTATCATTTCGGAAGCGATACGAGCCATTCTTGCTTCGGTGTACCGCATTGCTGCAGGAGGATCGCCGTCGACAGAACCGAAATTTCCCTGCCCCTGCACCAGCATGTACCGCATTGAAAAATCCTGAGCCATTCGCACCAGTGAATCATAGATAGCCTGATCACCATGAGGATGATAGTTACCCATTACCTCACCAACAACTTTTGCTGATTTTCTAAAAGGCCTATTGAAGTGAAGCCCCATTTCATACATGCCGTACAGAATACGCCGGTGAACTGGTTTCAAACCGTCCCTGACATCCGGCAAAGCTCGTCCAACGATGACACTCATCGCATAATCAATAAACGATGATCGCATCTGATCTTCGACTTTTACCCGTATTTTTTGATCTTGATTATTGAGCATTATCCGTGATCCTTCTTATAAAAAATAATGTTATGACTGTTACACATCCAGATTGGCTTCCAACGCGTATTCCTGAATAAATTCTTTTCGGGGTGCCACATTATCGCCCATGAGTACTGAAAAAACTTCGTCCGCCTCCATGACATCACTCACCGATACCTGCAGCAATGTCCGTTTTTCGATATCCATTGTGGTCTCACACAATTGATCAGCGTTCATCTCCCCCAAACCTTTGTAACGCTGTATACTCATTCCGCTTTTCGCGGTATGAAAAACATGATCCAGTAGTTGTTTTTGTGTTTCACAAACGGTTTCCCGGCCTTTATTGTCGATGAGGATAAACGGCGGATTTTTTACAGTCTGAACTTCCGATTTCAAATTGAATAATTCACGCATTTCATGAGAGCCGACCAGTTCCCAGTCCATGGTTATTCTGGGGCGGTCAAGTGTCATTGGAAAGATGACTTCATAAAGATTCAGTTCTTCGTTCCAGTGTTTATCGACGTCATAACCGGCAGCCTGGATCGTTTGATACATTTTATCAAATTGATCCACCTGACCGAATAAGTATCTGTATCTGAAATCGTTATCCAGAATAAGTTCTATAATATCCTCAGTCAAACCCCGTTTAATAACTTTTTCGATCAAATTGCGGTGCCGAATGAGTTTTTTCAGTATCAGTTTCAGATTAAGTCCGGAGTAGGGACGCTGGACATCCTTTGTATTCAGACTTAGAAGATTTCCCGCTTCCTCCAAAAGAAAATCCTCAAACTGGCGGTCATCTTTCAGATATTTAACGTTTTTCCCTTTACCCACTCGATACAGCGGTGGTTGGGCAATGTAAAGATAGCCTTTATCGATAATTTCCGGCATCTGCCGATAAAAGAACGTCAGCAGCAGCGTCCGGATATGCGATCCGTCGACATCCGCATCCGTCATGATGATGATTTTATGATAACGAATCTTGTCTATGGAGAAATCATCCTTACCGATACCGGTTCCCAGAGCGGTAATGATCGTTTTTATTGTTTCGGATTGAAGCATTTTATCGAATCTGGCTTTTTCGACATTGAGCAGTTTGCCGCGGATTGGAAGTACCGCCTGGTATCTCCTGTCTCTGCCTTGTTTTGCGGAGCCACCGGCGGAATCACCTTCAACAATAAACAATTCACTCGCAGCAGGATCCTTTTCCGTGCAATCGGCAAGTTTTCCAGGAAGTGATCCGGAATCCAGAGCACCTTTACGTCGAGCCAGATCGCGTGCTTTCCTGGCAGCTTCTCTGACACGACAGGCATTTACCGCTTTATCTACAATTGTTCGCGCAACCGGAGGATTTTCATCAAAAAACTCCGCCAGTTTCTCGTTAACAACCTGCTCAACAATACCCTTGACATCGGAATTGCCGAGTTTTGTTTTAGTCTGCCCCTCAAATTGAGGATCAGGTACCTTGATACTTAATACCGCCGTAAGCCCTTCACGAATATCGTCTCCTGTAGGCGGATGGGGTACGCCTTTCAACATATCTTTTTCAGAAGCATATGTATTGACTGTGCGTGTCAATGCCGACTTGAAACCCGAAAGATGCGTTCCCCCTTCTATGGTGTTGATATTGTTGACATATGAAAACACTGTTTCAGCATATCCGTTATTGTATTGCAGCGCGATTTCAACGATGGTGTTATTTACAGTTTTCTCAAAATAAACGATCTTTGGATGGAGAACATCCTTTGACCGATTAAGATGCCGTACAAACTCCACGATTCCGCCCTTATACATGAATTCTACGGTCTTATCTTCCCGGTTATCCTCCAGAACAATCGTCAATCCTCCATTAAGGAATGCCAGCTCCCGCAATCTTTTAGCAACGATATCGTATTGATACTCCGTTTCATCGAATATCTCAGGATCCGGCATAAAGTGTACTTTTGTACCCGTTTTTTTTGTCTTGCCAACCTCCTGAAGTTCCGTTTGCGGTTCCCCACGGCTATAATCCTGACGGAAAATTTTTCCTTCACGGCGGATTTCAAGCTGCAGCCATATGGATAAAGCATTAACGCAACTCACTCCAACACCGTGAAGACCGCCGGATATGGCATAGGTGGTTTTATCGAACTTGCCGCCCGCATGAAGGGTTGTCATAACAACTTCCGCAGCAGATCGCCCTTCAGTGGCATGGAGATCCGTCGGGATACCTCTTCCGTCATCAATCACTGTTACAGAATCATCACTGTGAATAATCACCTTTATCTTGGTACAGAAACCTGCCATATATTCGTCGACAGAATTATCCACCACCTCATTAATCAGATGATGCAGACCGACACTTCCCGTCGAACCGATATACATCGCCGGCCGAAGCCTGACCGCCTCAATTCCTCCCAAAACCTTAATACTGTCAGCATTATACGCATGCTCCTGCTTTTTTGGGTTTGTCACCACCAACTCCTTCTATTCATGAAGTTCTATTGCTCAAAAACACTGCCTCTCTGAACAATAAAAACCTTGTTGTCATCACCATCAAACAAGCTGCTTTGACCCGCAACGGTCATAAGAACCTGAACGCCATTGGGTATCAATTCCATAAGTGAAACCTGCCTTCGTTTATCCAATTCTGAAGACACATCATCCATTATTAAAATCGGATATTCATTGCGCATATCCCTGAACAACGCCATTTCAGCCAGTTTCATTGCCATTACACACGTTCTTTTTTGTCCGCGAGAACCAAAAATTCGTATATCTTTGTCATTGATATGAATGCGTAAATCATCCCGGTGGGGTCCTGCCAGGGTTATCTTTCGCCGCATTTCATCATCTTTCACCCGCTCAAATTGTTGTCGCATCGCTTCTTCTATCTTTTCCCTTGTCAAAGATTTAAAACACGAATCGCTTTGATAGTGCAGCGATAATATTTCACGGTTAGAAGAAATCAGACCATGAAAATACGATGCCTTAGGCTGAATTTTCTGCAAGTATTTCAACCGTTGTTCTACAATCTGGCTTCCTGAATTTATCAGTTTTTCGGTCCATGTATTAAGATGTATTTTATCCGGATGAGCAGCCCGTAAAAGGTAATTTCGTTGATAAAGACATTTGCGATAATCACGCAAAGCGATCACGTATCGCGGCATGATCGAAAAAACACCTTTATCCAAAAAATCTCTTCGGTATTTGGGTTCACCGGCAGAAATATTCATGGCTTCGGCACAAAAAACGACATAATGAACATGACCGACATATTCTTTCAAATCTCCAATGACATTATTATTGACATGGTATGTACGGGAAAAGGATCTAAATTGAATTTTGAGTGTAATCTGCCGATCATCAGACAGAACAGTTCCCTCAGAAACGGAGTTGCCGGTGCCATGCTGAATCATATCCGCAATCCTGGCTCCCCGAAATGATCGACCGTCCGCAAGACACGATGCAGCTTCCAGAAAATTTGTTTTTCCCTGCGCATTATCACCCATGAACACATTAATTCCCGAACCTAACGATAATTGTACGGCGTTCAGGTTTCTAAAGGTAACAACTCTTATACATTGTAATTGCATCCAGGGAATCCTGTTTATCCCCTCAACATGTCATATAATCATCGGCATAACGATGGCTATATAGTGGTAATCCTCCTGACCGGTCGGTTCAAACACGGCTGGTCCTGAAGTATCATTCAAACATATTTTAATGGTTTCAGTATCGATAGTACGAAGCAGATCCAGCAAATAGTTTACGTTGAATCCAACAGTAAACAAATCCCCTGTGTAGTCAACAGATATTTGATCTTTTGCTTCGCCATATTCAGGTGTGCTGGCTGTTACCTGAATCGAATTATCCGCAAACTCCAACTTGACACCCCTGACTTTCACATCTGAAAACAAGGAAACTCTTCTAAGTGAATTATAAAGACTTTCCTTGTCGATCAATATTTCCGTTTGAGTTGTTTCCGGAATAACTTTTGTATAATCAGGAAATTTTCCATCGACAAGCCGAGTTAAAACCGTTTCTTTTCCCGCTTGAAAAACAATATGATTTTCCATTACTCCAAAATATATTTCCTCAACGCCTTCCCCAATCATTCTCTGCAATTCCCGAATACCTTTCTGGGGAACAATGATGTCCATTTCCTGTAAACCAGTCTGATTTGGCATATCCACAAATGAAAGCCGGTGTCCATCAGTGGCAACCATAAGTATACGATCCGCCGTGATGGTGAATTTCACACCATTCAGAACATGGCGGTTTTCGTCATGACTGACCGCATATACCGTTTTTCGCGTCAGAGTATCCAACACATCTATCGGTATCGAAATCAGTTTTTCCGTGTCAAAAACCGGTAAATTCGGATAATCTTCGTCCGGCATACCAACAAGCTTAAACACAGCCATACCGCATGAAATATGAATCCAATTGTTATCGGCTACTTCAAACAAAACGGTATCTTCCGGCAATTCCTTTAAAACTTCATACAGTTTTTTCGCAGAAACGGTGATACTTCCGGATTCCTTGATACCTGCATCAAGAATATCCCTGATACCGACTTCTAAATCCGTTGCATTAATTTCCAAAATACCGGAATCCGCTTTTATTCTAACATTACTCAACAGCGGAACAGTATTTTTTCGTTCCACAACCGCCTGGACTTTTTGAATACTTTTCAGAAAATCGTCTTTTGCTATTTCAAACTTCATAAACGCCTCCAATATGCTGCATTTTTCATATCAAAAATCATTCAAAAAGTAAATATTTTCTTGGATTTGCGAGCATTTTTTAGATGACTGAACCCGGCTATCAGCATCATGATTATATCGTAGTAGTAGTAGCACCTGTCAGTTTGTCTATTTAGGGTTTAATTTTTTCATTTTTCTAAGTTTTTTATGTTGATATCTTGTGTGATAGTTTATTTATAATCTGATGGTTGACCGGTTGATATCTTTAATTCATTGTTGTGCCCATCTCATCAACATTTTTTGGACGGATTATAAACCATGAATTGTGCATAATTTGCTTAATTGCATGTTTTCTTATACTATTATTTTCCGTGGGGCAGAGGTAAAAAAAGTTCTTGACAACCATAATCGGCACTTCGGAAAGGTTTCATTTACACAGAATTATAAACAGATGTTTATATGTTTCATAAGTTATTAATAATAAATAGTTTTTTTAAGCTCATAAATGTGGTGATTCCAGGCAATAATTGTCAGGATAAAAATGGTATTCGCATAAAATTGGGGAGAGATATTCAGTGACAGTACTATCGTGCGATATAGGTATTTTAGCTCCCTTTCAACCCCAAAAAGACAAACCGCTGGGACAGCAGACTTCATTCATTTCCGGATGCCTTAAAGAAGCAAAGGATCTAGGCTGTAAACCGGCAATCTTTAACCCAATTTCAATAATGGAACGGCCGGATCCGCCATTTACGGGATATTATCTGGCAAGTGGAAAATGGTGTGCCGGTCAATTTGAGTGTCCCCAAATCATATATGACAGGCACTACTCCACTGTGGGTGGATTTGAAAAATCCATTGAACAGGTGAAAGATTATCTGGCTGAAGATTTGAAAAGTATATTTATCAACCCTTTGGAATTCAGCAGACTGGCGACTTGTAAGACAACATGTTCAGGAAAAATTATCCAGTACGGATTCAGAACACCAGGAGTACTGGCGGAAAGATTGATATCATCAAAAATACTGAATGAATGTCTGGAGAAAGTATCCAGTATTGTTGTAAAACCCATATATGGGCGTATGGGTAAGGGTATCCTGAGAGTTAGACGGGCTGTTCATGGATATCAGGTAGAAGATGGTATTCAAAAGGTGAGTGTGTCATCAGCAGACGAAGTGTATGGCATCATTTCGATGCATGCTAAAATTCTTGAAATGGAAACAGATTATTTCTTTGTGCAGGAAAACATTGACATATATCAAAATAAACGGCGATGGTTTGATGTGCGTTGCCTGGTGCAGAGAACGAATTTTGCGAAGCCACATGTTGTCGGAACAGCAGTGCGAGTCAGTGCAACGGGCGGAAACGTACCCAATATAGATAAAGGCGGTCTTGCCATGGATCCGATAGAATGGTTCGGAAATCTTAAAAAAGAGGAAAGACCTGATCAAATACTGAAATCCATCGAAGCAACTGCGCTGGGAATATACCAGGCTTTTGAAAACGAATTTGGATTCATTGGAGAAGCGGGTATAGATATTCTTGCGGATTTAACTGGAAAACTATGGATTATCGAAGTTAACGTTAAACCGGGACGTTTGGTTTTTCAACGTTTAGGAAGCGGATTTGGACTCACGGAAACGGTAAAGCAGCAATACAGGGATAAACGAAAAGAAGCTATTCGAAACCCGATGATATATGCCAAATGTGTGTTGGATGAAAGGACGGAAATATGAAAAGAGTGATGTTGATTGTACGCGATGGATGGGGTTTTACCGACCAGTCCAGAGGCAATGCCATAAAAGCGGCAAATACACCGTTCGATGATACATTAAATGATACAACCCAACAGGTATTGCTACGATGTTATGGAGAATTTGTCGGATTGCCTGAAGGATTTCAGGGTTCCTCAGAAGTTGGTCATATGAACATGGGCGCTGGGCGGATTGTTGTTCAGGAGGTTACTCGCATCTTTGATGCAATAGCAGATGGAAGTTTTTTTGAAACAAAAGCGTTCAAAAATGCGCTGTCATATCTCGAAAAACCTGAAACTGCGTTGCATCTTTTCGGGCTTCTCCAGGATGAAGGCGTTCATGCCCATCAGGAACATTTGTACCAGCTAATACAAAATGTAAAACAAAGATTACCCAAACTCATGATCTGGGTTCATCCGATAGCTGACGGCCGCGATACGCCCCCGAGAAGTTTCCTGAAGTTCTATCATAAACTTCAGGAAGTAATGGCTGGATATGATAATATCTCTACGGCGTCAGTCTGGGGACGATACTACGGAATGGACCGGTCAGAAAACTGGAACCTTATAAAAATCGCCTATGATGCCATGGTCTTCGGAAAAGGCAACCGGACGGACGATATCGATAAAACCGTAAAGAAATCATATCAGCAAGATAAAACACCGGATGGCTATCCGATGTTTGATGAGTATCTTACACCGATTATAAATTCACAATATAAGGGTATGAAACCTGATGATGTCGTTATAAATTTCAACTATCGCCAGGACAGAGCCATTCAGATATCCAAAGCTTTTATCGAGACGAGTTGTCCTGCATTCGATCCGTTTTCCCAAAAAGTACATTATTATGGCCTTACGAGATATTATGATGAATTTGAAAACTTTATCATACCGGCTATCGATGAAGGATCAGGTATGAAGCATCTATTGGGAGAAGTTCTTTCACTGTCCGGCAAGAAACAGCTTCGAATTGCTGAAACACAAAAATTTCGTCATGTCACGTCATTCTTCAACGGCAAAAAAACAAACCCTTTTCCCGGAGAAGACCGAATACACGTTAAAAGCCAGTTCGATCCATCATCGTTTGCCAGTCATCCCGAGATGAATGCCAATGATGTAACTCAGGAATTACTTGTTGCGCTGGATAAAGATTATGATTTCATCGTCGTCAATTATGCAAATTGCGATATGGTGGGACATACCGGTGAGTTTGAAGCCGCCAAAAAAGCGGCGGAGTATGTTGATCGAAATGTGCAGAAGGTAACTCAAAAAGCTCACGATAAAAAATATAATGTTTTAATAACAGCGGATCACGGTAATTCCGAAGAGATGCTTGACGAACATGGAGAACCCAAAACTTCTCATACGATTAATCCTGTCAAACTTCACCTTATTGCTCCCGGAAAAAAACCGGCGTTCGGTCAGGCGGAAGGTATTCTTTCAGATATTGCTCCACTCGTACTAAAACTAATGGATATCGATGTTCCGGAAGAAATGACTTCAGACAAATTAGCTAAGACACTCAAATAATCTCGATAATCACGAAAAAATATCATTTTCCGGTTTGGTGAAATCGGGAAAAAAACTGTCATGAGTTTTATGATCCGTCCAATCCTGGGTATATCCGTTTTCCAGGCCGGAGTTTTCGAATTCCTCAATAACCCGTTCAAACTCTTCACGAGTAACGAAGTGACCTAAAAAAGGATGATTTTCGGCAAGATATCGAGGTCTATACTGTGACATGATGCTTACTGGCACTCTGGTATCTATGGCGGCGATGGTGCGAAAAACGCGGGCTGATCCGGAAATTCCACCCGGCAAGATCAGGTGACGGATCAAAACTCCAGAAACAGCTTCTCCGTCACTATTGATTTCAAGCGGACCCCGCTGATGAATCATTGTTTTGATGGAATTAACATTGGTTGCAACGTAATTTTCCAAACCGGAAAATTTCAAAGCCCAGATATCCTCCGCATATTTCATATCCGGGAGATAAATATCAACAATACCGTCAAGTATATCGAGGATTTCCTGACGCATGTAGCCGTTGGTGTTGTATACAAGCGGAAGCGAAAAACCCTGTTTCATTGCTAAAGAAAGCGCTTTCAGGGCAAACGGAAGATGAGGTGTCGGGCTTACCCAGTTAAGGTTTGAACACTCCAGCTTTTGTAAAGACAAGTATATACCGGAAAGGGTTTCAATAGAGATGGAATGACCGAGATACTGATGACTTATCTGATAATTTTGGCAGAATAGGCAGGCGGCGTTGCAATGTGAAAAAAAAACCGTACCGGACCCGGCTCGCTTTACCAGTGGCGGTTCTTCTCCTTTGTGAGGTAATGCCGCCGCGATAACTGCCGATGCACCAACATGACAAAATCCCAACTCCCGTTTGAATCGATGCACTTCGCAACAGCGCGGACAAAGAACACAAGGATCCGCTAACCGATGCAGAACCTCAGCACGCTCTGATATGTCGTCAGGAGATAAAATCGGCAGAACCGTTATTCCTTAGAGGATGCATTATCACCGGAAGTTTGCTCCGCCGGAACATCGGAGGAGATTTTCTGCTGTTCAATATGAATCGGAAATACTGGTGTCGTTCCTTTGTTTCGGAGCAGACGTTTTCGGTTTTTGCCGGCCTTTTGTTTTCGTTGAGACCGTTTAATATCAGTTTTTCTTGTTTTGGAAGCCACGATACCACTCCTTGAAATTCAGAATTGTAAGTTCCCTTTCAGGCAAAAACGGAAGATAGCACGATTGCAAGACCTTTTACAACCATCTTCGATCAAGAAAATGCGAGGGTTCGATATTTTGTACTGCTGACAGCAGGTTTTTTTTTGCAACGGGAGTTTCTGTGTTTATGACAGTGAGAAGATGTTTGATGTATTTTCGTTTTTGATGGGTATTCCATTCTTCTTCAGGACATTGAATAATAGGAAAATCGGTGGTTTGGACATATTTTTGAATATCGTTCTCCCAGATTCTGATCAATGGACGTATTACCCGTAACGCTGAATCGCCGGTCGTGTATTTGGGAGGAAGAGAACAGAATTTACCCTGAAAAAATGCGGAGAGCAGAACGGTTTCAATGGCATCATCAGCATGATGGCCGAGAGCGATGATGTTGCAACACTGTTTTTTGGCAAAACGCGTTAATGCGCCCCGGCGCAATCGTGCACAAAGGGCACAAGGATTTTTTCCTTTGCTATTGCTGTTTATTACCGTTTTTTCAATGGTGGTTTTAATAACGTTCAAGGTAATCGAGAACTGTTTCAGGTATTTGACAGCCGGATCAACATTAAATCGTTCAAACCCCGGATGAACAATTGCGGGAATCAGTGAAAAAGGTACAGGACTTACTTTCTTCAGGTAACTCAAAGAATGGAGAAGGATCCACGAATCCTTTCCTCCTGAAAAACAAACAAGAATTCTGTCGTTTTCATTGATCAAAGAATAATCGGCGATAGTTTTACCGACGGTATGACGGATATATCTATCAGGTTTGTCACCAAAGGTATTGGAAATTTTCAACAGCGGTTTTTCCTTTGCAGAATACGTGCCGAATATGATTATGACCAAAATGATAGGGAAGCATTTCGTATGAAGGAGTATCCAAGACGATGATATCTGCTCGTTTTCCAGGTTCGATGCTGCCGCAGACGGAGCCGCGCCCGGCAGCCCAGGCCGCGTTAATCGTGATAGCGGTGATCGCTTCATCGATGGTCATTCGGCATTGGGTACAGGCAATCGTCATCATCAATGCAAGGTTTTGGGTCATGCAGGATCCAGGATTAAAATCCGTTGATAGAGCAACAGCCATACCATGTTCTATCATTTTACGTACGGGAGGGTATTGTTTTAATCCCAGAAAAAACACTGCGCCCGGAAGAATAACTCCTATGGTTCCTGACCGTGCCAACGCTTTCATGCTGGTTTCGTCGATATGATCCAAATGATCCGCTGATATGGCATGGCATTCAGCAGCAAGCCTGGCAGCTCCGCTGTTCGTCAACTGTTCCGCATGGATTTTGGGTTGCAACCCAGCGCTTTTTCCCGCCGAAAGCACCCGTCTGGCATCATCGATATCGTAAACACCTTTTTCACAGAAGACATCACAAAACTCTGCAAGTCGATTCCGGGAAACATCGGGAATCATGTCTTCTAACAGAGATGCGATATATTCTTTTTTTCCGATTTCGGACGGAATTTCATGAGCTCCCAAAAAGGTTCGCGGCAACTCCATCGGGAATTCCTCGGCAAGTAATTTGGCGGCTTGAAGAATTTTCTTTTCGGTGGGAAGATCCAATCCATATCCGCTTTTGATTTCCACGCAGGTGACTCCGAATTCAAGGAATGTTTTAAGGCGTTTTCTGCCAAGATTGACCAACTCTTCCAAAGATGCCTGCCGGGTTGATCGGACGGTTCTTTTTATTCCGCCGCCCTTGGCTGCAATTTCCATATAGGGAACACCGGCAATTTTTTGCGCGAATTCATCTTCTCGCGTTCCAGCGAAAACAAGATGAGTATGACAATCGACCAGCCCAGGAAGAACAGCATTGTTTTCCGCATCAATAATGGTTGCTTCCGGCAAAATATCAAGCTCTTCTGTGATTTCATTTTCGGAGCCGACCCAGACAATTACCCCGTCTTTAGCAGCGATAGCAGCATTTTTACGAATACTTAATTCTGACATCGATCTGCCTTTTCGAGGAGATTGGGCACCGGCAAGAGTGATGATTTGGGCGCTATTATGCAGCAAAAAATCCACGTGGTGGGTCATAGGACCTCTCCTTTCCATAAAATATATCTTACGGTGAAATGAGCCGTATTGAAAGTTTACAAGGATCAATTGACCAGGACCTCAGCCTTTGCTACCTTTGGAACAGATTTTTTCTGTTCGGACAGCTCCAAAGGAGGCGTTCAATGCGAGTTCTTGTTACAGGTGGTGCGGGATTTCTGGGATCACATCTCTGTGATCGGTTATTGAAAGAAGGTCATACTGTTATTGCAATGGATAATCTCATCACTGGCGATATCGCTAACATCGCGCATATCAGGAACGAAAAATTTCTGTTCATAAAACATGATGTTACCGATTACATATATGTTGACGGAGCCTTGGATGCAATCTTGCATTTTGCATCCCCTGCAAGTCCGGTCGATTATCTGGAACTTCCTATACAAACCCTTAAAGTAGGATCTCTGGGTACACACAAAGCTTTAGGTCTTGCAAAATCAAAAAACGCACGTTTCCTTTTGGCATCAACGTCAGAAGTCTATGGAGATCCTCTAATACATCCTCAGAAGGAAGACTATTGGGGAAATGTCAATCCTGTCGGACCCCGTGGGGTCTATGATGAAGCCAAGCGATTTGCGGAAGCGCTAACCATGGCATACCACAGGTATCATGGCGTGGATACACGAATAGTCCGTATTTTCAACACGTATGGTCCAAGAATGAGAATCAATGACGGCAGAGTTGTACCGACATTTATAGCACAAGCCCTGGAAAACGAGCCGCTGACAGTTTTCGGTGATGGCTCTCAAACACGCAGTTTCTGCTATGTGGATGATCTGATTGAAGGGATTTACCGACTCCTGATGTCAGATCATCATGATCCGGTCAACATCGGAAACCCCAAGGAAATGACGATCCTGGATTTTGCCCGTATCATCAGCAGACTCATCGGAAAACCTGAGAATATCAAATTCAAACCGCTTCCTGTTGACGATCCGAAAGTCAGGCAACCCGATATCACAAAAGCAAAAAAACTACTGGGCTGGGAACCCAACGTTGGATTGGAAGAAGGATTGAAGAAAACGATCGATTATTTTATTCACAAATGATTCGTTCAGATCTTTTGTTCCGGGCTCTCTAACATATGATATCGGATTCGACTCGCAGATGTATCCTTTATTTGCTGATTGTTACAGGAGTTGTCTCTTGGGGTTTAGCTGTTTTCCGGTCCATTCCTGATAGTCCGTATATCGATTATGACGAAGCAATCCACGCCGGTGGAGGGTTGTTAATTTACGATGCCGTTTTCGATCTCTTCAACAACACGGATTATGTCGGAAGATCGTTCCATTATTTCAGCGCGGGAGTAATATACTGGCCGTTTTTGCACGCATTGCTGCTCGGATTAGTTTTTTTGATATTCGGGCCAGGTGTAACGACAGCACTTGTCTTTTCTGTCACCCTGGGAGCGTTGACACTGGTCGCACTCAGCATCGTGATGAAACGGTCTTTTGAATGGATTCCCGTACTTTTCGGTACATTCATCCTTGCTTTCTATAAACCCTTTATCATGTCGTCCAAAACAATCATGCTGGATATGCTTCAATTCTTGTTCATCATCCTTTTTATAGGGTATATCCTTCCGCAAATCGATTGCATCGGGCGAGGGAAAAAACCGGGGATTTCTATAGGGTACCTTGCAACGGTGGGAGTATGCCTTTCGCTGACACGAATTACCGGTATTGTGCTAGGCTGGGGAGGTTTGGCCGTTTTCATGGTCATCAGCGCTATAAAATCCCGAGATTTCAGATTCTGGAAATACTCCGGCGGCTACCGGATATGGATATCCTTCACGATTTCTGTAATGGTGCTGATTATCTTCTATGCAATGGTATATACTCTGACCGGATACAATATTATCGAGGCGTATCAGGAACAACAGGGTAATCTGAAAACATCAATTCTCGACGGCCGGTATCTCTCGATTCTGACGACGTCATTTCATGGGCATTGGGAGATTCTGATTGTTATCGTTATCGTTCATCTTCTCGGAATGATATCGTCCAATAAAAAATTAAATTACCTGGCGTCACACCTTGTCTTCAGCCTTATTGTCTTTCAAACAGTTTCCCTCAAGAAAATCCGGTTTCTTTTGCCATGGTATGGTTTTCTTGGCATATATACTCTGGTTGTTTTCTGGGCATATTTTCCCCAAAAATGGAAAGCGAAATCCATTCAAACAATACTGTCATTAGCGTTAACCATTGGATTTATAGCTATTCAACTTGATTCGGGTTTCTATCAGCGTCCACGGAACACTTCCGGAATGGCTTCAGCAATTGATCACGCTCTGAAATATGCACCTCCCGGTAGCAAATTCCTAGTGAACTCATATGCTGCTGATTTTTTTATCGTTTTGAAGGACCGGCCTCCTAAAATCCTCCATGTGAACTATCATCATGGAGCGGCCAGAGGTTTTACTCCGGATTTCATCCTAAGCGAAGAAAACAGCCAGTTGGATCTGGATGATGCCATAAAGAAATACCTATCCCAATCAGGTGACTGGAAAGAAGTGGGTAGATTTCCGGGAGATGAGACGTGTGTTTTATATGAAAAAGCGGTGCCTCATATTATAAAATTGCAGTGAGTTTTCCGCGTGTTTCATCCGTTCAGAATATCAGCCTGAGTCTTCAGATAATAATGAGTATCAAGCTTTGAAAATCCAATTTGATTGACAACATCATCCGCTCTGGATTTTCGTCCGTCCTTGAAAAGAGTTTTAAGAAAACCACCAGTACCTGGTTTTTGCCACCAGTTTTCACCGTAGGTTTCGACAAGAAAGGATCGAAGTTGCAATTCGAAAAGCCGTGCGCGCAGATAACCTGCGGAATAGAATTCAAGGTCGAAATTCACGAAACCGCTGGATTCATATACGACACCATGGGCACGTTCCGTATGATATTGATATATTTCTGGCATGGATTGTGTCGTCTGACCCGTAAAAAGATCGAGCTGATAGAGAAATTGTGATGAAAGACGGCGGAATCGAAGCAAATTCATGAAGGCATTGAAGGAAATAAATTCGGTAGGATCATCCATGCCAATATTCTGAGTTAACCATGATGTGTTTGTGGTGATATGTTGAAAAAGATAGGCAGTTCCTTCGGTAAAACCTCGATCTCCCCAAAACTTGAATTCGAAATCCAGATCTTTCCGTTCATGAATAAAATGAATCGCATGGCCGGTTTCATGAAGCATACCCGCATAATCTTCATATCCTCCCATGGGATACACCGTTAAACGAACATCATCCGGCGGGTTGACGGCACTGACACAAGCTCTCGGTTTTTTCTTGGGACGGTCCTTGGTATCCAGATAAATCTTAGCAAGAGAAAATCCCATACCGTTGATTGTTGATTCAAGAATTTCCATGAGCGGTGTTTGAGGAAAGAACTGGTCAAACATGGAACAGCGCATAACGGCAGCGAGATCGGCACTGTGAGTGGTCTTGTCCAGTTTTGTATGCGACAGAATACGAAGATAGTGGTCCAAGTATTTTCGATACAAACCCTCAGAATCATCAAGAAATCGTTTTATCTGGGCTGCAAACTGATAGAAATCCCGGTCCTGTGTTTCTTCACATAAAGCGACATAATTCAAGTATCCCATTTCCCGGATCGATTCAAATAAAGACTCAATCCACTGAAGTTTTAAGGGAATGATATGTGTAAACAGTGCATCTTCCTTACGATCTATCAGTTCTTTTCTGGATTCTCTATCCGGTTCGTTTAATATTTTAACGCCCACCGATCTGATAGGAATCTTGGTTCCCTTCCAATCCACAAAAACATTTGATTCGATGTTAAATAATTCTTGCTGCTCCGCACTCGATTTATATTCCAGCCTTCCCAGAGAAAGTATGCCATAGAGTGTTTTCAGTCGATGTTTTAACTGGGGGTTCTGTTCGAGGCGCATCTGTTTCTGGATCATGTCAAGAGTTTTCAGAGAGAAAATTTCCCGATATTTATCGTACAAAGCGACAATATTTATATCATCCTGAATACCAATCCAGTTTTTCCAGTAAAGATCTTCCGATGTTACTAAAAATTGACAGGTTTGTTCGCGAACGCGATCCATATCCATGGGAATACTCCTGTTACATTCGATATTTTAAATGAAAGTTAAAAGATAAGAGGTTTTCCGCTGTCACCGATAACTACGGAAAAGGTTTCACCGTGATCGACAGCCGTCAGAAAAACCTGATGATCGTTCCAGCTCGGAAAATTTTGAGTCAACTTTTCCAGAGCAAATCGGCAGCAATCAATCGCTTCGCTCCTGGAAAAATCGGTTTGTTCATCGGCGGTTAATGTCAGTTTATTCCAACGTTCTTCGACATTAATGTGCATGACCGGCCATCCACGCTGGAGAAATATTTTGTCTTTGTATACTCGTTCCGCTACCCGTCGAGCTTTATCTGTATCTCCGGACCAGTAAAGACTGCGTGTTTCGATTTGAATGAAGGTATTGTTCAACCAGCCGATATCACCAGAAAGAAGATGTTGTACACGGGTCCAGTCGCCTTCCGTTTTTAAGCGCAGAATTTGATCTCCCTGTTTGACTGTACGTATTGCAGAGGGTCTGTCATCGGGATTTTCAGGTTTATTGCGAAGAAGATTTGCATTAATTCGAACAACAGAAAAACTTGTCTCTTCGGATTTCGGACCGGACAGCGTAACCTCAACTTCAGCTTTTTCCTTGCATCCGAAGTACAAACCGAGTGATAAAACGAAACAAATACATATTATTGAAATGGCGATCTTGTTCATTTGAAAATCTCCTTAGTCGTTAAGTTTTAGAAATGTCTTCTAAAAAGGTAACCCTTTCATGTAAAAACTGTCAAGGATAAGGCATAAAATGAAGTGATGATGCTCGTAATGGTTGCGTTTATATTTGGGGAAGGTTATTATCCTGGATGTTTTGAACCGGATACCGAAAGATAACTGATGGGAACTAAACTTGTATGGGTTTTTATTGTTGTCAGTGGAATCATCGGCGTTATTTGGTTGCTGGTTTTCCACTATTCGGAAACGATCTTTTTTCGTCCGGTGAAAACCGATACCATTCCATCCGAGTGGACTGACAGATATCTGTTTGAACCCAGTCCGATACAATACAGAGAAGTAACACTTGATGCTTTCTACCTTAAACAGAATGAATCTGAACATGTTGTTTTAATAGCGCACAGCGGTTTTGGCAACCTTTTTCAACAACGTTCCTTGTGTGAAGCCTTCGCGGACCTGGGCGTGTCAGTGTTTATTTTCGATTACCGTGGATATGGCAGGTCGTCTGATACGACAATTAATGAAGCTTCGATGACAGATGATGTTCTAAGAGCATATGGCAAGTTAATGCAACTGGGATGGCCGCAGGATAGCGTGATATTTTACGGGCAGGATATCGGAGCGAGTCTTCTGGCCAAAATAGCTCAGAACAAAGGTTTTGCTGCATGGATTGGGGAAAACACCGTTTTCCGGCTCAGTGATGTCATGAATGACATCGTGCGTAAAGGAATGGTTTCTTCACAGTTTGATGTTGAATCCGATTTAATTAATATTGCCCCGAAAACGTTTTTCATTCAGAATTCCCAGCATCCTTATCTGTCTTCAACGGCGGTTGCATCATTTGTTGAGCGATATTCAAGTTTTGACCGTTATTGTCTATTTACCGAGGCGGGAATTAGATCACCTGTCGAAAACCACAGGGAATCGTGGAAACAATGTATGAAACAATTTCTAGAGAAAGTGCCGCCACCGGTGCCCAAACCGATCAAGAAGAAGAGGAGTTGAGATCTTGGCGAATGCGCCGTAAAATGTTGTGTGTCGCGATGGCGTAACCATGTAGTTATAGGGTGGACTCAATCATGTCGAAAATATTCGTATCTATTCCTTTTATTATCTTCGTAACCGTACTTCTCACTATTGGTATGATCTGGTGGCAGACCTATCAACGCAGTGTCGAATATTATGAAAAAGGAGAAAGATATTTCCAGAACGGCCAGTATGTGGAGGCGATCAACAGCTATGAAATTTCCGCTCACGCCTATGCCCCCGGAAACACTTATGTAAGAAGATCTCTGGAAAAATTGTGGCAGATCGGCCAGATGTATGAACTCGAAAAGAAGGATGTCTTTCATGCTCTGGTTGCCTATCGAAGCCTGCGATCTTCCGTGTATTCCATAAGGAGTTTCTACATGCCATACAAAGAGTGGATACCCAGGTGCGATCAGAAAATAAAAGAACTGGTGGAAATACAACAGCATGAACGAAAAGGATCAGAGGAGCCACTGCCAGAACCCACACAGACACCACCACCGACTAACGTTCCTGAAGAAATGTAACTTATTTTTTCTTAAGGAACTTTAATTTGAAAATACCCGTTTTTGCCTGTTCTCTGATTTCTTTTAAGAGATCCCGGGCTTCTTTTGACGTGGAATCCCATGCAATGGCTGTCTTGGCGTATTTTTCCGCCTCAACTTTGAGACCCTTCACCAGCAAAGATCGGGAAAGCTGGCAGTAGTAAGTGCTGTTTTCAGGATCAAGAATAAGGGCCCTCTTAATATGTTCAATGGCTTTATCGGCGCCAGGAACACCTTGTTTAAAATAACTCATGGATAATTGGTAATAAAGTTTTGGATCCCGGGCATTATACTTTAGCGCTTCTTCCAGAGTTTTCGAAGCTTGTGTGTATTTTTTTTCCTTGAGAAGCGTCAATCCCTCTTTAATTTTTTCCTGCCATGAGGGAATTTTGGTTTTCTTTGTTTTCAAGTCGGGACGCTTCATTTTCGTTTTTGTATCGGTACGCTGTTCTTTTTCCGGTTGTTCCGATTTGGGAGACTCTTCCGGTTTTTTCTCTGTTTCCTTTTTTATTTCCGGAGCGGGCTTGGGTTTGGCAGGTATCGGAGTAGGTTTCGGGGTGGTTTTCTGAATCAGAGCACTTAAATCATCCAACTCCTTTTTGCCGAACCTTTCGTTAGCCCAAATTTCCTCATCATATCGCTGGCGGGTGACAGGATTAGACAACACTCGATACGCACTGATCACTAGACCAAACAATTCTGACAGGCGATCTTGAACAGGTTTGGGCAGTTGCACATAATGCATATCCGGGTGATATTTTTTAGACAAGTTGACAAAAGCATCCCGGATTTTTCCGGGTGAAGCATTCCTGCTGACGTTCAATATCTCATAATTGTTCTGGCGGAGGTAGTGTTGATAGACTCTGTCCAGTTCTTTCTTGTCTGGAATGTCTTGTGGTTGACTTTGTTTAATTTTATCTTCCGGCACTTTGACTGCCGTCGGGAGAGGTTCCGGTGTTTTTGTGGATTTTGCAGGTTTTGCGGGTTTTTCCGGTTCCCGCTTGACACGATGGATGTCCATATGCAAAGAAGCCGTTTTCCTGGGCGAAGGTTTGGCGGAGTGTCTGGTTTCCCCGAATTCTATAGCGCCAACCTTTGCAAGAAGATAGATAACACGTTGCGTCGCTTCCTTTCCTAAACCACTGATTCGATATAAATCACGGATCGATGTTAAACCATTGATCCGTGAATAGACAAACCATTCTTGAGGATTGAATTTTAGATCCTGCAATTTTTGTGGATCAAAAGAAGAGATGGCCTTGGGTTTGGTTTCCTCAGATGTGAAAAATTTCTCTATGTCTGTTTTCAACAGTTGCTTACTTTTATATAGAAGCGATTCTATTTCAGCGTGATCTTTAAGTTTTGATTGGAGTGATTCCAGGAGTTTCACGGCCTGTAAAAACCGCTTCTGCTCCAGAAGAATGGATGCCTGCCAGATTTTATCCTGAAGAACCTTGTCAGCATCGGCGGGTTGTTCAGACTTTATAAGCCATTTGTTTTCAACGAGTCTGGTGAAAGCCACACATATTTCAAAGTCAGATCTGTCAATTTTGGCGCACAGATCAAGAATAGTATTTTTACCCGAAGAAAGGGTTATCAGGTATTGTTCGAATTCAGTTAGGGTGGCTAAGGGGGCTGGAGGTTCTGAGGCCGGTTTCAGTATAGTGGTCAATCTTCCGAGGACATTATGTATTCGTCGCCAGTCATTGCGTTTGGCAGCGGAATCAAAAAACAATTGATGCATCACAATGGAGATGGGAACAAGCTCCTTCTGCGGAAGATCACCTTCAATAAAGGCAAATTCCCCCTCCCGCCGGTGAAAAATACTCTCGATTATCCGTTCCGCCTGATTCTGAAGCATTCTCTGAACATCATCTTCCGTGATGATTCTTTTTTCGACACACAGTTTTCCGAGCAGCTTGCCCTGGGATTTTCCCTCTTCAAGAAGATCAAGCAGTTTTTGCTGCGAAACATAACCCTCCTTGACAACCAGTACACCAAACCGGTCTTTATCCAGGTTGGATGAAGCTGAAACAATAACACCGTCTTGAAAATAGATTTCTTTTACTTCTGATTTATAGCTTACTTTTAGCGTACCGGTTTTACTGGAGTCGGAAATCCACTGCAGGATATCCGGGATTGGCATGGTATCGAGATTACCTTTTAGATCCATCCTCTCCGTTACCTTTAAACCTAGCTGCCCGATGACCGGTAGCGGTTAACAGTTTGGATCCGGCTTAACGCTCTAAGCAATGATGCTTTAGCCCGGTCCAGATCCCATTTGCCGGGAGTATCTTCATTGAGCCGGTTCAGCGCTCTGTCGCGAGCCTTTATGGCACGGTCAATATTAATCTCATCGGCTCGTTCAGATCTATCTGCTAAAATTGTCAGCACATTTTGATGTATTTCGAAGTACCCTCCCATAACAGAAAAAAGTGTATCAGAATTATTTTCCGTTCGACAAGTAAGAACCCCATCTCCAGCCAAGGAGATAAGCGGTGCGTGTCCAGGAAGAAATCCCATGTATCCATCGTGAGCCGGCAGCTGGACATATGAAGCTGTTTGCTCGCACAATATCCGTTCGGGAGTTACAAGAATGACACGTATTGGCATATCAACGGCCTTGTTTCAGGCGATCAGCTTTTTCGATAACCTCTTGAATGGTTCCAACAAGATGAAACGCCTGTTCCGGTAAATGGTCATGTTTACCATCAATGATTTCTTTGAAACCTTTGATGGTATCTTCCATTTTAACATATTTACCCGGGATATTAAGATAAACTTCTGCGACATGAAAAGGCTGGGATAAGAAACGTTCGATTTTACGGGCTCTGTTTACCGTGATTTTATCGTCTTCAGAAAGCTCATCCATTCCCAGAATCGCAATGATATCCTGAAGATCTTTGTATTTTTGCAGGATTTCCTGTACTTTTCTGGCGACCTGATAATGTTCATGACCGACAATCCGGGGATCCATAATCCGGCTTGTTGAATCCAAGGGATCGACCGCCGGATAAATACCTTTTTCCACAATCTGCCGTGAGAGCACAGTGGTTGCGTCAAGGTGTGAAAATGTCGTCGCGGGTGCAGGATCCGTCAGATCGTCTGCGGGCACGTATATGGCTTGAACGGAGGTAATGGAGCCTTTTTTCGTGGAGGTAATGCGTTCCTGAAGTTCGCCCATTTCGGTGGCAAGTGTTGGTTGATATCCGACAGCCGATGGCATTCTTCCCAACAATGCGGAAACTTCACTGCCAGCTTGTGTGAAACGGAAGATATTATCAATGAAGAGCAACACATCGTGACCTTCATCACGAAAAAACTCAGCCACAGTCAATCCTGTCAGACCAACGCGTAACCTTGCACCAGGACTCTCCGTCATTTGGCCATAAACAAGAGATGTCTGATCAAGAACACAGCCGCCGCTAACTTTTGCTCCCTTCATCTCTAACCATAAATCGTTTCCTTCGCGCGTGCGTTCGCCAACTCCGGAAAAAACAGAATAGCCTTTATGAACCGTGGCAATATTATGAATCAATTCCATGATCAAAACTGTTTTTCCGACACCGGCACCTCCAAAAAGCCCCGTTTTGCCACCTTTGGAGTAAGGTTCCAGAAGATCGATGACCTTGATGCCCGTTTCAAGCATTTCCACGGAGGTGTCCTGGTCTTCAAATGACGGTGCCGGACGATGAATGGAATAATGATGATCTGTCTGAATGGGTCCGCGGTGATCTACGGGTTCGCCAATAACATTCATAACTCTACCCAGAGTTCCTTTTCCGACAGGAACAGAAATGGGTTTTCCTGAATTTTTAACAACCATACCCCGCTGTAAACCGTCCGTAGGTTTCATTGAGACGCATCGGACACGGCCTTCACCCAGGTGCTGTTCCACTTCTAAGACAATATCAATTTCCGGATCGCCGGATTCCCGTATGTCACTGTTGGAGATAGTCAATGCCGTATATACGGGAGGAAGGGATTCTTCCGGGAAATCCACATCAACGACGGGACCTATAACTTGTGCAACTTTTCCATCACTCACTGTCTCGCCTCCATTCCTTCACTCAACTTACGTTTCTAGAGCTTCCGCGCCGGAAACAACTTCGATCAGTTCCTTGGTTATGGCAGCCTGCCGTGCACGGTTATATTGTAATGTCAATTTGTCAATCAGTTCTTCCGAATTCCGGGTGGCATTGTCCATAGCCGTCATTCGGGCACCATATTCACTCGCCTGCGATTCCAGAAAGGACCGGTATATTTGTGATTTGACAAATCTGGGAAGGAGTGAATTTAAAATCGTTAGCGGGTCGGGGTGAAAGATATAATCCAGATTGATTTTCGCATCTTCAGGTTTCTCAAATTCCAGCGGTAAAACCCATTCCGTAACAACTTTTTGTGACAATGCGGATCGAAATTCCGTGTAGGTAATCGCAACGGTTTGAGTCTGCCTTTTTGTAAAGCGATCGATAATCTCATCCGAAATGGACTCCGCCAGCGCAACAGGCTCGACTCTGCCTTTTAAAGATTTTGACTCAATCAAGTTATAGCTTCTTCGTTTGAAATGATCAGTACCTTTCTTACCTAAAGAAAGAATCTCCAGGTTCCCATGAAATTGCTGCCGTAAAGATTCAACTTCTTTAAATAGATTGATATTAAATCCGCCGCATAATCCCTTTTCTCCTGACAGGACAACGAGAGTGAGTGTGTTTCCATCAGGTTTTTGCAAAAGTGGATGAGGCGGCAGATCCTCAAAGGCGACGATCGACGTAATGACATCGCGCAGGTGATTGGCATAAGGTCTGGCATTGAGGATCGCTTCCTGTGCTCTCCGGAGTTTTGCCGCAGCCACCATTTTCATTGCCTTAGTGACCTGCTGCGTTTTCTTGATGCTCCGTATCCGCCGGCGTATGTCTCGTAACTGAGCCATTATGAAATGGCCTCCTCGGTTTCTTTTTCGACAGCGTCTTCCTTCCGGGCCTTAATAAAAACAGATTTGAATTTGATAATAGCTTGTTTTAAGTTTTCACGGTCTTCATCATTTAAATCGCCTTTTTCACGTATTTTCTTACCGAAATCGGAATGTTCCTTTTTCAGGTAATCACAGAGCTGTGTTTCGAATGTTTGTATCCAGGGAAGTTTCAGGTCATCCAAAAATCCGCCAGTGCCTGCAAAAATAATGGCGATCTGATCTTCGACCGCCATGGGGGAATATTGATCCTGTTTGAGTATTTCTGTGAGTCTTTCTCCTCGTGATAATTGCCGCTGGGTTGTCGGATCCAAATCGCTGCCGAATTGAGCGAACGCTGCAAGTTCTCTATATTGAGCCAGATCCAGGCGAAGCATTCCAGCAACACGCCTGAACGCTTTGATTTGAGCTGCTCCACCGACGCGAGATACCGAAATACCGGGATTTATGGCCGGTTTGATACCGGAATGGAAAAGATCGGTTTCGAGATAAATTTGGCCGTCAGTTATAGATATAACGTTGGTTGGAATATAGGCGGAAACGTCTCCAGCTTGCGTTTCAATAATGGGCAATGCTGTCAAAGAACCGCCACTCTCAGGAATTTTTCTGACTTCATACGCATTCCCTGCGGTTTCCATTGCAGTTTTCATTTCCGTTTCTTCGTCGTCATCACGATTCCGATAGATGTTGCCGTCGAAACCCTCACGCTGTGTCTGCGGGTCTGACCGTCGCACGATAATGAAGTCATCGGCCATTTTAGCGGCCCGTTCCAAAAGGCGTGAGTGAAGATAGAAAACATCTCCCGGATATGCTTCACGGCCCGGTGGTCTTCGAAGCAGCAGGGATAACTGTCGATATGCTGCCGCATGTTTGGACAGGTCATCATACACACAAAGCGTATGCATACCTTTATGCATAAAATATTCGCCCATCGAACAACCAGAATACGGTGCGATGTAAAGCAAAGGAGCAGGTTCGGAAGCACTCGCCAGAACGACAATCGTATACTCCATGGCACCATGCTCCTCAAGTGTTTTCACCAGCCTAGCAACGGTAGATTGTTTCTGACCGACAGCAACGTAAATGCAAATAACATCACTATTTTTCTGACTGATGATCGTATCGATGGCAATGGCGGTCTTTCCGGTTTGGCGATCACCAATAATCAACTCCCGCTGTCCCCTTCCAATGGGAATCATGGCATCGATGGCTTTAATACCCGTTTGAAGAGACTGATGAACAGGGCGACGGTCAACAACCCCGGGAGCCAGCCGTTCAATGGGATAATACTCCTTCGATTCAATCGGGCCTTTCCCGTCGAGTGGTTCACCGAGTGCGTTGACAACTCGCCCGATCAACGATTTTCCTACGGGCACGGAAAGAATTCGCTTGGTTCTCCGAACACTCTGTCCCTCCTTGATCTTCAAATAATCACCAAGAATGACAACACCAACATTGTCTTCTTCCAAATTAAAGGCTACTCCATACACCTCCCCGTCAAATTCCAACAACTCGTTATACATACAACGTTCCAAACCATATACCCGTGCAATGCCATCACCGGCTTCAACAACAACTCCCGTCTCTGCAAAATCCAAACGGGATTCATATCCTTCAAGCTGCTGTTTTATAAATTCCGTTATTTCTGCGGCCGAGATTTTCTTCATCGAGATCTCCTTCACTCCTGCAACAGATATCTTTGGAGTAGGTTAAGTCTGTGTTTTAAACTTCCGTTGATGACATCATCGCCTATTTTTATGACGATTCCCCCCAGAATCGACTTGTCAACCTGCCAGATTGTTTCCAACTTCCCGCCAGTATGATGCTCCAAACGCTCGATAATCTTTTTCTTTTCCTGTTCCTCAAGAGGACGAGATGAATAGATATTTACAGTAAGAATCCCCGCCTCGCGTTTCCGCTCCTCCTCATAAGATCGAACGATCGATTCCAACATGCCTAGCCGTTTCCGCTGAGTAATCAATAGAAGAAATCGTGCAAACAGATCTGGAGCATCTAAGGATTCAACTAAATTTTCCGTTATCTGTTCCGCCGCTTCCGGATATTTGGAAACACGTTCAAGATAACCGGTCAATGCGGGTGAATCATCGAAGAGATTCGACAGTAATGAAATGGTTCTGTCGACAGGTTCACGCACATTCATATCCAGAGCAGCGGACATTAGAGCTTTTGAGTAACGTTGTGCAATAGCGCTGTGCATCGAATCACCTCTCACGATCCTGGAGAACAGTATCCAGTTGATCAATACAGTCAGCAACCAGTCTTCGGTCCGCGTCCGGATCAGATTCTTGACGTAACATGTTTTCGATATGATTGACAGCATGTTGAACAAGATATGCCCGTAAGGTTTTATCCGCTTGTTGTATCTGTATAGTCTTTGATGTTTCGGCCTGCTTTCGGATTTTTTCAGTTTCGATAACAGCTTCTTTATCAATGGCTGCCGTTTTTTGCTTCGTTATTTGATCCGATTCCGCCCGAATGTTTTGTTCTGTTTCCGGCAACCGCTGTTCTTCTGCAATTGTTTTCTCTAAAAGCAGCTTGGCTTTGTCAACATTTTCTGCAGATTGTTTAAGCGTCTCTCTTATCGATCGAATTCGGTTTTTATAAAAAGTACTGATAGGTTTTCTTC
>JAFGJC010000149.1 GCA_016929305.1 candidate division CSSED10-310 bacterium
AGAATAATCCCCAGCGAATAGATATCCGACCGGTGATCGAGGTTCCGGCATAATCCTTGTTCGGGAGACATATAGTTGACGGTACCGACAAATGTCCCGGTCTGCGTCAGACTTTCCTGAATGACATCCAGTTCCTTGATCAACCCAAAATCCATCAATTTCACGACACCTTCGCGGGTCAGCATGATATTCGCCGGTTTCAGATCCCGATGTATGATTTTTTGGGAATGGATATATTTTAGAGGTTCACAAATCTGGAGAAACAGTTTCGAAAGCGAGGTAAAATCGTCCTGGGTTTTCGGTACAAACCGTGTTTTATCGCTGCCGTTGCCATCAGATCGAAGGATAAACTGTTTCAAATCACCGCCATCGATAAACTCCATCGTGAAATATGCTTTTCCCTCGTATTCTCCATAATCGTAAACCTTGGCGATATTGAGGTGATCCAGATGAGACATGGAGCGGAATTCACGGCGAAAACGAAGGACATTCCGGCTGTCCAGCAGAATTTTCAACGCAACAAGCCGCTCGGAAACAGTATCCCGTGCTCGAAAAACTTCGCAGTTGCCGCCTTTTCCAAGCTTATCGATAACCTGCAGCGAATTGAATGTCGTTCCCGATTCGATAGCCATTCAGATCTTAACCATCTTTCCTAGCGCGATTATAATGGAGATGCTTCGATGTGGAAACCTGAATTTCTTCATGTGTATCCACGAGCCATATCTGGACACCGGATCTGGTTCCGAAATCGTGGATTATGCCAAATCCGGCTGCTTGCAGCCAGGAGGATATATCAGAACATCGCCAGGATCTGCCTCTTTCCGTTGCCGTCAACATATTCAACGAAAAAATTGCGCCTTCTTGTGGCGACGTTCCGTCATTATTCAGAATGAAGTCGATAATGACCAGTTTGCCGGCGGGTTTCAAAACACGACGTATCTGCTTCAGAAGAGCTGAATTTTTTTCAGGACCTTCGATATGAAGAATATTGGAGAGTATCACTCGATCGAAAACATTTGTATTGAATGGCAGTTCCCCATCGAAAATATCACAGGCTGCCATCTGTATTTTATCCATCGCGTTTTCTTCTCGAATGATACGTTTTGCCTGAATGAGTGTATTTTTGCGGTCGATGAGGACACCACGGACTTCCGGATGTGACTTTATGATTTCAATCAAATATATTCCAGAGCCGCCGGCAATATCCAGTATGCGGCGGCATCCCTTCCAGTCCAGCATCGGCACAATTTCAGAAGCTCTTTTTCGGCTGTGAGCATGCATTCCGCGAATAAAAGGTAATGTATCGGAAGGTTCCCACAGAAGTTTTGAGGTTTCATTACGTTTTGGCAGTCCATCCCTGATCGATTCCGGCAGAAAGGTCCATCTGCGAAAGGTCTTTTCCGAATGCGCAGCGGCATCCAGAAAACGCGATTCGGAATTGGAGAGAAGATGGCGGGATGCCAGAGGTGTATTGGTGTATGTATCGTTGAGTTTTTGAACAAGGTTCAGACTGCAGAGTGCGTTCAACAGCAATTCACAGCCTCTGTGGCTTAGTCCGGCTTTCTCTGCAATAGTTTCTGAGGGAACAGGTGTTTCCAGATAATCGAAAATTCTGAAAATGGATGCGGTCTGGATTATCCGTGCGGATTTATATCCACTGATGACCCGATGCAGGTCAGTCAGCGAATTAATCGATTCGATATTATTTTCTGTCAATCCAACCTCCTCCCAAAACCTGATCATCCCGGTAAAAAACTGCTGCCTGACCTGGCGTGACAGCTCTCTGCGGTTCTCGGAATCTGACGTTAACTTTTGTTTTGCCGGTCACAGTTAGCTTTACCGGTGCGGCTTTATGAAGGTATCGGATCTGGGCAGTTGCATCGAATTCCCGTGCCGGCGGTTTCCCTCGGATCCAATGACATTCAGGAACCAAGAATGTTTCGGTCAATAAATCGTTTTTATTACCGCTGACAACAATCCGGTTCTTCTGAGCGTCGATTTCGATGACATAGACCGGGTATCCCAGAGCAACCCGCAATCCCTTCCGTTGCCCGATAGTAAACTGGTGAATTCCGTGGTGTTTGCCGATCGTTTTTCCGGAGGTGTTCACAATTTCACCGGTTTCACATTTTTCATGGAAATATTGACGGAGCGTTTCCGGAAAAGTTTCTCCGGAAAGCGCAATACATGTGTCCTGACTTTCACGTTTATGCGAAACATCCAGATTTAAATCGACCGAGCTCTTTTTCACCTGCGATTTCGTCATGGTTCCCAGCGGTAATATGGTCCGGGCAAGTTGTTCCTGAGTCAGCATGGCAAGAAAATAGGATTGGTCTTTTTGTTTGTCCAGACCCCGCAGAAGGCAATACTCAATGTCATCACCCTTATCCTGTAACCGTTCGATCCGGGCATAATGACCTGTGGCCAGTTTATCAGCTCCCAATTCGTTGGCTCGATCAAACAAATATCCGAATTTAATGATATGATTGCATAAAACGCAGGGATTTGGTGTCCGACCGGATTTGTAGGTTTTCCAGGCTTCTTTCAATATGTGTGTTTCGAACTCGCTCTGACAATCGACAACATGATGATCGACCCCCAGCCGTTTCGCTATTCGTTCAGCATCTTCGATATCCGTCAGGGCTGTGCAGGATGATCCCGAGACATAATGGCCGGCGGATTTCAAAAGAAGTGTCATGCCGATGACGTCATAACCGTCATTTTTCAGCGTAGCAAGCGCTACACTGGAATCAACACCACCGCTCATGGCTACCGCAACAACAGGTTTCCTCAAAATCATTTTTCCTCGTCTGGATTCGTTATGGTCACATTCAGGCTGCCTGTGCGGTAACCTTCAAGATCCAGAGTGATATACAGATATCCAAGATTTTTCAATGAGTTGATGATTTGAGATAGAGTGGACTTACTCATGATGTCGGCAAACTGATCCGGATTTATCTCAATGCTTGCTATCGACCCATGATCTCTGACACGCACAGTATCGAAACCAAGACGATGCAGAAATGTTTCCGCGGCATCTATCCGGCGTGTTTTTGCCGGAGTTATCTTCTGCCCATAGGGGATACGCGAATAAAGGCAAGCCGCCGCAGGTTTGTTCCAGTTCGGTAATCCCATCTGTTTGGCCAATGCTCGCACATCGGATTTAGTCATACCCGCTTCCATCAGCGGGGATCTGATTCCCAGTTCTTTGACAGCCTGGAATCCTGGACGATAATCCCGTTCATCATCAGCATTGCTGCCGTCAAGAACATGAGGAAATCCCATCGCCTTTGCTTCAGCAATGAACAGCTGGTACATGTGTTTTTTACATATATAGCAGCGATCGGGCGCGTTCTGTGTAAAGTTATCCTGGTGAAGTTCTTGTGTTTGCACGGTTTTAAGCGTTGCACCGAGTTGAGATGCCAGCTGGCAGGCGGATAGGTAATCATCTTTTGGAAGCGCTGGTGATTGCGCGATAATGGCTGCAGCACGCGACCGATGAACCGCCAGGCATTCTGCCAGAAGCGTACTGCTGTCCACGCCTCCCGAAAAAGCGACCAGGCACCCGTCAAGCGGCTGAAGGATTCCCTTGAGATTTCTGTGTTTTTCCTGAAGCCCGGCAGAGATCATCCGACCGAATCCGAAGAGCGATTGTTGAATCCGTCGAGTTTTGCTTGCCTCTGCGTGATACGGCTGCCCTGAGGTACATCGACGGTCAACCAGACATTTCCACCGATTACCGAATTTTTTCCAATCATAACGCGTCCCAATATTGTCGCTCCAGAATAGATAATGACGTTATCTTCAACGACCGGATGACGGTCGATACCTTTAATCGGGTTGCCGTGCTCATCCAGCGGAAAACTTTTAGCTCCCAGCGTAACTCCCTGATAAATACGAACCCCGTTGCCAATAATTGTTGTTTCACCAATGACAACGCCAGTTCCGTGATCGATAAAAAACCGCTCGCCAATACGTGCACCGGGATGGATATCGATGCCGGTCAGGTTATGGGCATGTTCCGTAATCATTCGGGGAATCAGTGGTACATCCAATAGATACAATTCATGAGCGATTCGGTAGCTGGTGATCGCATAGACACCCGGATAACAGAAAATTGTTTCATCGACACTGGTGGCTGCCGGATCCCCTTCATAGGCTGCCTGAATGTCCAGCGCCAGCAGATGCTGAATATGTGACAGCCGTCTCAGGAATGTGTCCGTGGTCCTTCGGGCTTTTTCATGGCATGCCGCTTCATCGCAGGCTTTGGGATCCTGTTCACAGGCGAAACAGAATCCGCATTTTATCTCCTCGCTTAAATTGCGGCGGATCCGATCCAGGGTTGATCCAATATAAAACGGCATACTTTCGTTGGTAAGATTTTTTGGACCATAATAACCAGGGAAAAAGAGCGTCCGGATTTTTTCGGTCACATCAATGATCATTTCCCGCGATGGCGCTCTGAACCGGGTAATCATGCGTCGCATTCTGTCGACGGTCGGATTGGTTGTATCCGTCAAATCACGGACAATTTCCATCAGCAGATTTGTTGTGCTGGGATCATTGGCAGAATGGATGGTCATGAGATTTATCTCCTTATCTGCGTTAATCGAATAGCCATGTGCTGAGATAACGTTCTCCGGTATCAGGGAAAATAACAACCGCACGTTTACCGGAACACGCGGGTGACTTCAGCGCAGCCATTGCGGCCCAAAGTGCCGCGCCCGAAGATATCCCAGCGAGGATTCCCTCCTTTTTTGCCAGTAGCTGGCATGCCTCCTTGGCATCTTCATGGTGAACGGTGACAATATTATCCCAGCAGTTTTTTTGCAGAATTTCTGGAATGAAACCGGCACCTATTCCTTGAAGTTTGTGAGCTCCGGGTTTTTTCCCTGAAAGAACGGCGGAATCGGCCGGTTCCACGGCAATGATTTTAAGTTCCGGAATACGGGGTTTAAGGTAACGGCTCAATCCCGTGATCGTCCCTCCCGTCCCGACACCGCAAACCAGAATATCGAATCTGCCACCGGTATCATTAATGATTTCTCTGGCTGTTGTTGTTTCATGAACAAGTGGATTTGCCGGATTTTCGAACTGATTCAACAGAATATAATTGGGATTGTTTTTAACCAGTTCAATGGCTTTTGCAACTGCGCCATGCATTCCTTCGGAACCATCGGTCAGGACTAGCCGTGCGCCATAAAACTTCAGTAATTTCCGCCGTTCAATACTCATGGTTTCAGGCATTGTGATAATAAGTGAATATCCTTTAACAGCACAGATCATAGCAAGAGCGATGCCGGTATTGCCGCTGGTGGGTTCGACAATAACCGATTTTCGTGTTAACAATCCCCGTTTTTCAGCGTCTGAAACAAGGCTCAGAGCCGTTCTGTCCTTGATGCTTGCTCCGGGATTAAAAAATTCGCACTTTGCCAGTATTTCAGCATTGACAGCCCTGCTGATCTGCGGAAGCGCGACAAGAGGTGTATTGCCGATACACTGAGTAATATTCTGGTATACCTTTTCCATGCGTATTCCTTCTTGCCGATGAGTGACCGGGAAACAGTTCAGATATAATACATAAAGGCATTGGCACGTTTTTTCTTTTCCAGGAGAATTAATTCACCGAGGGATATTTCATTCAGCCGATTTTCCATGATTTGATTTAAATCCAGCCAGACATCACGGATTATGCAAAATGAAGATCTTTCGCACATCGTGTCGTCTTCAATACAATCGCATAAGGCCAGAGTTCCATCGAGAGCTTTGACAATTTCCCAAAGTCTGATCTCATCAGGATTTTTTAGCAGTTCAAATCCGCCGGAAGCACCTCTGATGCTTCGAATCAGGTTGGCGTTGCGCAGGGAGGATAGAATGGTATGGAGGTATTTTGCGGGTATGTTTTGCTGATGAGCGATGGTATTCATCAGTGTCGGACCATCCGGGTAGCTTATTCCCAACTCAACCATTGCCCGGAGTCCGTAACGAACTTTTGAAGTGATTTTAATCGCCATTCCTGACAACTCCACAAAGAATGTGAAATAATGACATTATTCAAGGTGCTGAAGCTTGTCAAGTTTGGGAAATTAGGGGGAGATGCGATCCAAGAGTCATGATAATCCTTTAAAGGTATCTTTACGCAGGGCGATGAATACTTTAAACTAATGATGGGCTGAAAATAGATAAGGGGGTTGCTTTGAAAAGGGATAACCCGCAGCGTGATGTGCTGAAATACCGATATACGATAAAACGTATTCTGGGTTTCGGAACGAACAGTCGTGTCTATGAAGCTGTCGACTGTAATCTCAATAATAAATTTGTCGCATTGAAAATATTAAACAAGAACTGCCCGGATATTTTCAAAAATTATTTCCGGGATGAATTCAGAATCATGGCCCGTTGCAGGCACAACCGGTTGACGGAGGTATTTGAGCTGGGGAAATCCGAGACGGGTGATACGATCTTTTATACGATGGAGTTATTGGACAGGATTCCGTTTACGGAGGTTACTTTAAGACAGAATCGGCTGTTGTGCGAGTTTTTGGGCGTGTGTGAAGGCGTCAAATACTTACATTCGCTTGGCGTGGTACATGGCAGGCTGTGCCCCAACAAACTGCTGGTATCTCGCGAAACCCGGGATGGTGTCCCGACCGTAAAAATATTGGATTACGGCAGCAACGGGATCTTAAAGACACATGTGGAGAATGATCCCGCTTTGCCCTATGCGCCGCCGGAGGTCTTACGTAACAATTCCAGCGACAATCAGGCGGATTTATATGCTATCGGATTGATTTTTCTGCAGGCGTTTCTCGAGAAAGATTTGATTCAGGACAGGCAAACGATATTGAGATGGGGCTCTATCGATTCACAGTCTGATGAAGTCCAATCCCTGTTACCATCAATACCGACTCCGATTCTGAGAATACTTATTAAACTCATTGCTGCCAACCCGGTTGCCCGGTATCAGCGAATAGAGGATGTTATCGTCGCTTTGGAGAAAACCAATGGTTTCTGGTGCGGTGTGTCTCGGCCGGCGATAATACTGACATCAGCGGAGGGCCGTTTCATAAACCGCAGCAAGGAATTAAGCCGATGTCAATCGCTGTGGCAGAATGTTGTAACATCGGAGCAAACCGGACAGGCTTTGATCATCGATGGCGGGATGGGAATCGGTAAGAGCCGATTTATCAGGGAATTCGCGGCGTCATTGCGGAGCGACCAGGAGTTGGTGATTGAAGCCAAATGCATTCATCCGGAATTCCGGTTTGGAGCTTTTCCATCGGTTCTGAAAACGTTACGCTTTCTCATACCTCAGCCGAACAGTGTTATCCAAAATCTGCTTTCGATGTGGTTTGAACGTGAAACTCCCGAAATTGCAGATGAGCCATTGCCTTTGGATTCGGAGCTTATTTCATCATACATACTGGAATTTATTATACAGGCTGCCAAGACAAAACATTTCGTTATCCTTATAAAAGACCTTCATCAGTCAGACTCAGCAGGTTTTGATCTGTTCTTGAGGTTATGTGAGGAGGTAAAAAGCGTTCCGATTCTTGTCGTTGGCGAAATAAGATCGTCTGAATGTCCGGTTCATGTTCGTAACCGGATAGATGAGCTGGCCAGTCGCAATATACTGGAGCTGCTTCGGCTCGAGTCGCTATCATCTGAGGATATTCAGGAATTGGTGCGATCGATACTGGGCAGTGGCGCCATACCACGGGAACTTCTGACCCGAATATCCAGACAATGCAACGGTATTCCGTTACATGCCGAAGAGATGATTCGGTTGATGGCTCAAGACAGAAGTCTGTTGCGGGGACCGGAAGGCTGGGTATATCGTCCCGATCATGGCGTGTTGACGGAGAGTTCGATACGTGTCAAGGATTTGATTCGCCGGCGCTTCAGAGATCTGACTCCGTCATTTATGAAAATCCTCAGAGTTCTGGCAGTTTTCAGCAGACCGGCAACGGAGGATGTTATCCGTGAGTTGACGGGTGACCGTAAGGATTTCATGGAAATACTGGAACGTTTGAGGCATATGGGGGTATTGGAAATCACTCCCGGTAAAGGTCAACGCAGCTATCAGTTTACTCATAACGCATTGTCAGACATCGTGATCGATATAACACCTCCACAGCAGCTTATGGAATATCATAACTCAATCGGGCGGTTACTTGAAAAACAAAGAGCGGATCTGGAAGAAATCGCATTTCATTATTTACGAGGCGGATTGAAACATCATGCGGTCAAGATTGCGTACCAGGCAGCGGTCAAATGTGTGAACACTGGTGCGATTGAACGGGCGGAGAAGCTGTTTGCAGCCGCATCTTCGCGTTTGAACAAGACGAGACGGAGAAATCGAAATCTGGCCACATGGATTCACTATTATGAGGCATATATTGCGGTGATGCGGAGTCGGGTGGATGATGCAATCCGTAACGCTCAGAAAGGGCTTGAAGCCCTACCCGGGAAATTTCCCATGCGCTTGAAAATGAAAGCGAATTTAACAATTTTGCTGGCGGAAGGATATTCGCGAAAAGGTGATTATACGGAAGCCTTGCGGTATCTTGATCAGGCAGAGTTTCTGTTGAAATCCCGGTATCCGCTTGAACGAATGGATCTTCATGGCCGGCGTGCGGGTGTTTACCTGTTCATGGGTAAACTGATGGAAGCCCAACGGGAAGCGATGCGTGGTCTGGCACTGAAAGACAAGATTCCCAAATCTGAGGAAGCGTCGCGGAAACTGGGCAATACTTACAATATTTTAGGTTATATTGCGAAACGGCTGGGGAATCCTGATGAGGCACTGGCCTACTATAAACAAGCCTGGGAATTGGGAGAGCAGATGCGGAATACGCATTGGGTGGCCGCCATTCATAACAACATGGGTGAATTGTACCACTTCACAGGTGATGTTCTGAAAGCGAAAACGCATCTTCAGAAAGCCATGGAGTATTACCGTTCTTCCGGTATCATTTTATCATCGGCAAGTCCTGAGCTGAATCTTGGAGACGTATACATTACTTTGGGTCAGAATCATTCCGCAAGGAAATGTTATGAACGAGCGCTGGACATGTATCGACAGTCCAACCGGCGCCGTTACATCATTGAAGCTCTGGAAAAACTCATCCTGCTGCTTCTGAAAGAATGGGATTTCCAGGAAGTGACGAAACGTTTGTCTGAATTGGCGAAATATGTTGAAGATATCGGCGGTTCTGAATCACTGGTGGCTTTTATGTACTGTCAGGGCTTGTATTCACAAACCCAGGCTGACCTGACGCAGGCGATGAAATCCTTCCAGCGCGCATTGTCGTTCGCCAGGCAAATTAATTCACCACATTATCTTTCCAAACTTCATCTCGCGCTGGGAGAACTATATCTGGAACTCAATGCGATTGCCTGGGCGCACCGACATGCTCAGATGGCGTTGCGTCAAGCTGAAAAGAACAATGATTACCGGGATATGATCACTGCATGGATCATTCAGGGAAGAGCTTACCGGTACTTCGGTGATCCCGAGAAAGCCACAGCAGCGTTATCTGAAGCGGAAAAGCTGCTCGAGGGTAAAGCTGATCCTCTCTATGCATTTATGGTTGACACTGCTAAATTCCGATTGTTTCTTGAGACCAGAGCAAAGGAACGGCTAAAGCCAATGATTGTTGATCTTCGTAAGCGAGCGGGGGAATTTCATAATTACGATCTGCGTGCGGAGTTGGAAATTCTTGCCACAAAAGCATATGCAAAACTGGGGTTGCAATTTGATGCCATACGGGTAGTTGACAGGGTTCATCATGGAGTTTTGGCATCCGGGTATCATTTGCTGGACTGGCAGTTGTCCCGATTAAAGGCAAGATTCATGATGGACACTGGTTTGATCGCCTCCGCCTACAGAGAATTCGAAATGGCATGGAATCTGGTTGACCGGATAGGTATGCAGATAACCTCGATATCAGTCCGAAACCGATTTCTTAAACGCCGTGATATTCTGCAAATGCTCGATTTGAAATCACAATGCGAAACATTGGCGATAACGCAAAAATCCATCGAACTCGAACCCTTTCCTGAGTCGGAATCAGACGAGCGGAGAGCTATCGAAACGGAATTGTCGATTTTCAGCGAGACGGCTCGAACGATGCTGACGCTCACGGATATCGACAAAGTTTTCAGGAAAATAGCGGAGACTGCCAAATACCTGGTAGACGGCGAAAATGCTCTGGTCATGACACTGGGATCGGATAGAAAACTCTGGCTTCAGTCAGTATGTTCCGATGGTTCTGACAGAAATATTGCATTACGGGAAAAACTTGCATCTGTTGCCGGCTCGATCGCGATCGATTCCGGGCAACTCATCATCAGCCGTGATATTCTGCAGGATCCCCGTTTCATGGGGGTTCCGGATAATCGGCGACTGGGAACACGGTCGATGGTATGCATACCGCTTTTGAGCAAGAACCGGCCGGTCGGTATCATCTATGCTGACAGCCGTGCAATTGGCGCACAGCGGATCGCCAATCAAAAGACAAAACTGATATTCCTGGCGGATATTGCGGCCATAGCTATCGAAAATGTCAGGTTATATGATGATTTGGACCGGATGTTCGTGAGTGTTATTCGGTCGCTGGCGGCAGCAATTGATGCCAAAGATCCCTATACTCGCGGACATTCCCAGAGGGTTCGCGATTACGCGCTGGCCATGGCTGACGAGATCGGCTTATCTCCGGAACAACGGCGAAACATGGAACTTGCTGCATTCCTGCATGATATCGGGAAAATCGGTATTCCGGAGGGTATCCTGTCGCATCCCGGACCGCTTAATCCCCACCAGCATGAACTCATGAAAAAACACCCGGAAATCGGAGCGGAGATTCTTTCCCCGATAAATCAGCTTGAACGCGTTGCATTAATCATTCTTCAGCACCACGAACGTTATGACGGTTTAGGATATCCGCGTCAGGTTGTGATGGATGATATCGTCATTGAAGCGAGAATACTGGCGATTGCCGATTCGCTTGATGCCATTACATCTTCCCGACCTTACCGCAAGGACCGCACTCTGGAACAGGCAATGCAGGAAATTCACAGAAATTCAGGATCGCAGTTTGATCCGCGATATGTAAATGTATTAGAGAAATGTCTTCAGAAAAAATCAATACGCATCTGATCTCACGCCAATTCCGAACGTTCGCTTGTAAATCATTCCGTGCTCAGTATCCGTAAAAATCCGGAATCTCATTGATTTTAATCAGTGATTTCGGTTCTCACATTCGTTTCGACCGGAATAACAGATCATATTTTTTCAATGCTTGATCCATGACATACTACAGCGTAAATATCTTTAAAAAAAGGAAGTATTATTTTTCCCGGATAAAGACAACGCGAATATCACTTTGACCCTCGCGAAATTCGCGCACACTGCCGGACATTCGTCCGGATTGAAGTATAAGCTCGAAAACAAGAGAGTCTCCGTCAATATTTCCGGTAACAGGTACGGTGAAGCGAAGTCGCCGGTTTAATAATTCGACCTCTTTTATTTCAATAGGTTTATTAATGGGAATATCCTTTCCCACATTATTGAGAATCGTGAAAGTACCCGTTATTTCCGATTTGTCGGACTTGTTGTTGCCTTTTTCCGGTGCGGTGACATTGATCATCAATTTGACATCTGTGCTTTGTTCACCTTCGGTGATGGTTGCCGTCCACACACCCTCGAGACGTGCTTTGATATTCCCGTCGCCACATCCGGAGAAGAACACAAACAGAAGCACAATCGCCAATCCCAGATATATTTTAATCGGCACGTTTCGAAAACCCATATATACCTCCTTAGTGTTTCTAAGCACGAGTGCACAGCTTCCGACAAATCAATAGTTAAACATACTTCGATTTTTCCCGTTGATCAATCCACATCCGTCTATTTTTCATTTTTTTGAAATCTGTCAGATACGCTGCCTTTTACCACCGGTATTTCCATCTGGTATCTACATCATCGTTCGCACGATAAAAGCTTTTTCAAAGATCCTTGCCTGAGATGCATCAAGCTGTCCGATAACAGTTTGCTGGATTTCATGATATGCATGTTCCACCATGGCAGTTTCTCCCGGTATGTTGAGCCATCTGCAGATATGAATCAGCATATTCAGCATATTCATTCGAATTTCGATATCTTCTATTTCATTCACGTGGTCCAGCAGGGCCTTAATGTTTGCGGCATCTCGGGTTTCAACCAGCGATTGAAATGCTGACAACACCTCACGTTCATACGGAAGCAGACGTGTGTTTTCTAAACCGAGCAGTTTTGCAGGAAGGTGTTCAGGTTTGAATTTGTAATCAGGTTTCCAACTGTTAATAACTGTGACAATGTATGAGTAATACATCTGTTCCATCAGCATATCTTTAAAATAATAGCGAATCAGATAGCGAAGAATCCTATCTGCTTTATTCAGGTTGCCGGCAGCCGCATGGATTTGAACGGCTATTTTAAAGAGATAAATCAAGTCTCCTTGTTTTTTGAAAGCTTTTTTCTGATTTGCTGAAAAACGGCGATATTCCTTCAATGCTTTTTGAGGGCATTCAAGAATGGCAGTTAAACGCAGATACGCAAGATACAAAAACCTGTATCCGGGCGGGAAAGAATCCAAGGGGAAATTACCGAGAGTTTCACGCGTAATGTGCAAAGCTTTCTTATAGCGTCCCAGCTGGCAAAGAATCGCAGTATATGAATAGGTAATCATAAGCATTTCTCTTGCCGAGCCGATATTTTTTTCCAGATCATACGCTTCCTCGACCAAAGATAATGCTTCGTGAAGTTTTCCGCTTAATTCAAGGCAGATACCCAGATCAGCAAGATTACAGGAGATGGCATACCGATCTCCGATTTTTCGGGAGATTTCCAGCGCCTGCCGGAACAGTTCAACAGACTCATGAAGATTGTACTGATAGTAATACACGTGAGCCAGACTTGAGAGAAATTGAGCTTGCCAGCGCTGCTTGTGTGCTGCGTTCAGATTTCTATTTAAGAACAGAAAAATTTTTTTGCTGCTTTCGATTTTTCCAATTAAAAGGTAGATCTTGCCGATCATCCACAGACTGTTGTAGTAATGGTTGAGTGACAGATTTGCTTTCCGGGCAATTACAAGGGATTTCCGGTATAATTTGACCGCCGTTTGATAATCACCTTGATAGACCGCCAGCAGTGAAGTTTGATCCGTATAAAGTCTTTTACAGGAGATCGAAACATGTTCGAGTTCTGGTTCTATTTCGTCCAGAATCCGTTTTGCCTGATCCAGATGACCCATGAAGATTTCATTGCCGGCGGAATAGACCTGAACTCTGAAAAATACATTATCCGGATCATTCCGGTTGACCATTGACATCAGTCTTTGAATGATGAATTCATGTTCCTTGAAATTACCTAAATATCTCAAAATGTCATATCTAAGCAGCAGACTCTCAATCATCAGTGATCGAAATTGGTACTGGCGTCTTTCCGTCAATTTCTGATACGTCCGGTCGAAATTTTCCAGAACAGTTTGTGCTTTAATCAGGTTATCGGATTTGAAAAACAAGAGACCTGCCTGGTACCAGTCATTAAGAGCGGCAGCCAGATTTCCCGAGGCTTCCTCATGCACAGCAATTCTGGCAGGATCGTTAAATGGCGGGCAGGAATTTTTTAGCACGAGGGATATTTCGTTATGCATATCGCGAAGTTTGCTTGAGGGAACGCATCGTAAAATCATTTCACGAACCTGATAGTGTTGAAACAGATAAAACTCCCCGTTTTTGTTTGATGAAACGGTGATAAATCCTTTATAGATCAAATTGTTAAGCCGCGTAAGGATATCCTCGTCAGGACCATTGTCAAGTAGCCGGATGACGGGGAAATATGCCTCATCCGCTAAAGCAGCAATCCATGCAAGCGTCGAAAACGCTGTTTCGGAGATATCTTTAAGTTGAATTTCCAGAATTTTCTGCAGAGACACGGGGAGCAGTGTGTCTGAAGATTCATCTTCCGGTTCCTGAATATCCCATCCGTTGCCGGTAGGTATCAAATAGCCCTGGTCCGCCCAGCCACGGATGGTTTCAACAAGAAGCATTGGGCTGCCGGAGCAAAGCTGAGCGGCTTTCTGTACGGCTGCGTTTGCGGTATCCTGGTTAATCATGGATGACACCAGATTTTCGGCATCATGCAGCGACAGCGGCCCGAGTTGAATATGGTGAGAACCATCCATTTCAGTGAGTTGCTTGAGGAATGTAACTGCATCATCGTGAGATTTAAATTCCTCTATCCGTATTGTCGACCATATGGCGCAATGGATCGGCTCAAAATCACTCAACGCGGATAGATCCTTGATGAGATCGAATAAAAAACGATCGGCACGGTTCAAATTTTCAATGATCACCAGCCAGGGTCTGACCTGTGTCAATCGGCTGATAATTTTGGAAAGTAACCGGATCGGATTTTTCTTTTCGTCCGAAATTGGAGATTCATGTTCCGGAAATGAGCTGTCCTGGGTGCTGTGCAATTCAAAGAACGCCTCATGAAGCGGTATTATTTCATGCAAATAAGGTCTGTATTCATTGAGGATGTCGATGTTTTTTTTCAACTGATGTGCGATTTCGAGCATTAACTCATCTGCTGTGCCGAGATGATCTGGTCCTGATAACGTCGCTCGTATTCTGATAAATCTGTCATTTTGCGTGACAGCTTTGACCGAAGCTTCGCGCAGCAACCTGCTTTTTCCGATACCGGTTTCACCGGAAATCAATGTAACGGAAAAGGGGTAACTCGAAAATGGCTCCAAAGTTGCTGCCAGATGGTTCAGTTCGTCATGTCGATTTATAAAACGCGATCTCAGCGGTGATCCTGCTGATTTTACAATGGCCGGCTCCTGTTTTGCGGTGGCGTCAAGGCGAGGGATGAGTTTATTAAGTGTTTCAGCAACGATGGCTGCAGTGGCTGGACGGTCCCAGGGATCTTTTGCGAGGAGTTTTTGACAGAGTTCGTTCAATTCGGAAGGGCAGGAGATACCCAGGTCTGTCAGCAAAGGTATTTCGTCAGAAAGATGCTGTGCGATAACATGAGCAAAAGATTCCGAATGATAGGGAACTCTGCCGCTTATCATTTCAAAAAAAATGATCCCCAGTGAATATAAATCGCTCCGTCCGTCCAATTCATCATTCTGCAACTGTTCGGGAGAGATGTAATGTAAAGTACCGATCAGACTTTGCGGCATTGTAAGGACAGTGGACACATCAAGAGGCTTGACAAGACCGAAATCTGTGATTTTAGGGTGTCCGTCCAATGTCACCAGTATGTTGCTCGGTTTTAAATCCCTGTGAATCAGGTGATTTGCATGAATGTGGGTGAGTGCGTTGGCGATTTCGGACATCAAACGGCACGTTATCGAAAGATCATTCCTGGTTCTTAGATATGTTCTCAGATCGGAACCCTGGATATATTCCATCGTCAGATAGGGCAGATGTTCGTACTCACCATACTGATATACGCGAACGATACCGGGATGATTCAATTTGCTGACAGCTTGAAATTCCCGCTGAAACCGGATCAATGATGAAGAGGATGCATGAAACGGCGACAAGAGTTTCAATGCCAGGCGGTTACCGTTCTGAGTGTCCTTGACAAGATAAACCGTGCCCTGGCTCCCTTGGCCGATGATATGAAGCACTTCAAACTGATCAATCTGCCTTATTTCCGAGGATTGATTTGGTAACCTCACCGATTAAACGTCTCCGTATTCACAGCAGATCCGGCAATTTTCAGCTCACCTGTTTACGATAGCATTACATTAGGATTGGTGAAAGTGTCAGTTTATAAATTTACGTAAGTGCTTGGTAAGAGAACGTTATTCCGGTGAATCGAAAAGGTCATTTCGTATTGACTTCCCGATTTAATCTTTCCAAAGGCACATAGCATTTCATGTACCTGTTCCCTTTTACATCCTGGTAGTTACCTTGAGAATTTGGCACCATAATTGTTGCGCGTTTGGTGATTCGCACAATTTTCCCGGAATACTGTTGCTTTCCTATTGAAAATCGAACGATACTGCCAATATCAAAACCAAAACGCTTTCGAGCTCTCTCCCTTTGGGTTACCAATTGATGATGTGTGTCGGAATGTCCATATACCTGCCTGGCAAGTTGTTTGAAACGATCGGCTTTGCAACTGGAGTTACCGAACTGGATAATTTCATAAATATGAACCGACTCGTGTTCCATTACACGCATAAGAGCTTCCAACCGGTTTTTGCAGATCAGACCGTTTACTTTTATCGGTCGATCCGTATCCCTGTATGATTGGAACAGCAGGATGCTGCTGATTTTAAGTGAAAACTGCCGTGTTCTGGGATTGTATTCCGTTTTTCCTGCTGAACGGGTCATTTTTCGAGAAAGATGGAAAGCGACAGGATAATCATGGTTTTTTTTGAAAAATCCATTCCAGAAGTAATGATCATAAAGTTGAAAAAGGTATTTGATATCGTTCTGGCTGATACGGGCAAAATTGCCGGTCCGGATGAACGGTGAATTCGCAAGAATTCTGCGATAGATGACATTCCGGCAGGCTTTAATTTTGCCTTGATGACGGGTCATGTCCGGTGGGAGTTTTTTCACAAAGATTTTCTTTCATCACGAATGATTATTTAGTATATCTTCAGCGATGATTAACGCAACCGTTAGAGCATTTTCAAGACATGTTCAAGAAATTCCGCCAATTACCACTGCATCCCCGGCGGCTCAGGAGAAGCATGCGGCAATGGTGGACAAATGGCTTGCGTCCCTGCCGCTGCTAACCGATAGTCGCGGTACTCGACCAACAGATTTTCAACAGCTTCTCAATGAATCGTTGAACAGCGCGATGCAGCTTTCCGCGAAAGGTGACGATATTTCAGCGTGGTTAGGTTTGAAGCGGTTGGCTTCCGTAACAGAGACGGCGCATCCCGGAAGACTGGCAGCCAATCAATATGCCGCTGCTGCGTTTCTGAGTGCATGCCTGTTTATTCATCAGGAAACTGATGCATTGCTTGAAAAAATGAGATCGCATTTCTGTGAACAGGAACATCCGATTGCCGCTAAATATTGGTTTGTGAAAGGTCTTAGTCTCAATTTGCGTCATCATTGGCTTGATGCCATCCCCTGTCTTCAGCTTTCCTATGAACATGTGGAAAAATGTTCGCCACGTGAAATCAAAAAATGGTTTCCTTGCGATCGGCATGATGATCTTTTGGCTAATCGACAGCTAAACCTAAGTGACTGCTGGATAAATCTAGGGTGGCAAACAGAAGGAAAGGAACGGTCGGAATGTATAAAAAGCGCGCGAAAACACCTTGCCAGAGCTGCAACGTATCATCTGAATCCTGTGAGCAGCTTTCTTTATCAGTTGAATACCATTGAGACCGAGATACTCGAGGGAAATCTGGAGGAGGCGCGAGAACATATTCAATATTTGAATCAGAAACAGACAGTAACGTCACCCCGAGCGGCGCGATTGCGGCCCGGTCTTTTCTATATGCACGCACGGTTATCATTACAGGAGCAGAATACCTCAGCGATGATTACTCATTTGTCCCAAGCATTGGCGGAATCCTCTCGATTCCCGGATCCGATGCAGGAATTGATGGTTGTTGATTTTTCATTGAGTTTAATGGAATCGGCATCCATTGAGAGGAAACGGATGGAACCGTTTTTTGAAGCGATGGTGGTGATGCTTGAAGCCAAAGACTGGTATACCGGACGCGATCACTCCCGATCCGTTGCGGAATTTTCACTTAAACTCTGGCAGCAATGGCAATCCGGAAGCCAGTCACCGGAATTCCTGGAGGATCTGTATTGGGCGGGTTATCTGCATGATGTCGGCAAGTTGAGGCTTTCCCGAAGTCTTTTAAACAAGATCGCTCCGCTGAGTGAAGAAGAATGGGAGTTGTTAAGGCTGCATCCTGGATATGCTCAGTCCATTCTGGATCGGTTTGGATTCAAACAGATTGCCATCTGGGTTGGCGAACATCATCAGGATGCATGCGGTACAGGCTATCCCGGAAAATTAGCGGCATCACCGGTTGGCATGTGCATCGCCGTTGCCGATTATCTGGAGGCCAGCACCAGCGCAAACCGGAAATACAGACGTCCCAAAACCTTTACTGAAGCCATTCATGAACTTAAGACAAATTTTCATGACAGGTACCCTGAAAAACTCCTGAAATCGGCAGAAATAGTAGGAAAGCAATCGATACATCATGACATATCGGGAATATTTAAAACATAACAAAGATCTTATCGCTATGGTACATCTCCCGGCGCTTCCGGGAACACCGCGAAATACACTGACTCCCGAACGAATTATCGAAACGGCGTTGTCTGAAGCGTTATTCTATCAACACGCGGGATTTCAGACGGTCATGATCGAGAATATGCATGATGTGCCGTATGCCCGTTCAGCAGGTGCTGAAATTACAGCACTCATGGGTATCATCGGCAAAAAGATCAAGGAACAGGGATTATTCTGCGGCATACAAATACTTGCCGGTTGTAACATAGAAGCCTTGGGAACAGCACTTGCCGCCGGTCTGGATTTTATCCGTGTTGAAGGTTTCGTTTTCGGGCACATAGCGGACGAGG
>JAFGJC010000150.1 GCA_016929305.1 candidate division CSSED10-310 bacterium
AAACATATTATGGATTATCATGCCTTCAGATATTATTTTCCCAATGGTCATTCGGGGATTGAGTGATGCATAAGGATCCTGAAATATAATTTGCAGATCTTTACGTTTTACTCGCATCTGATGCCTGGTTAATCCCAGAATATCCACGCCTTCAAAAATTACTTTTCCTGCATCAGGTTCAATCAACCGGAGGATACATCTTCCGATTGTGGTCTTTCCGCATCCGGATTCACCGACAAGTCCCACAGCTTCGCCTTTTCTAATCGTTAATGATACATCATCGACTGCTTTAACGAACTGTGTTGCCTTTCCGAAAAAACCAGCACGAACCGGAAAATATTTTTTCAGATTTTCAATAGTAAGAAGAACAGGTGATTTCATTCTTCCTCACTGATATAAAACACAACGGACCCAATGTTTTGATTCCGGTTCCGTCAGGATCATCCGTTCTGGATCCTTGCAAATTGGCTGGGCTCTTGGACATCTGGAAGCGAATGCACAACCGGATGGGAGTTTCGCCAGATTTGGAACCGTTCCTTCAATAGTCTGTAATTTGTGCTTTCCTGTGCCGTCTTTGTTGTGATCGAGCCGTGGAACTGAGCGAAGTAGACCTTGAGTATAAGGATGAAGGGGTTTTGCGTAGAGGTCTCGAACATTGGCTTGCTCGACAATTTTCCCTGCATACATCACAGCCACTCGGTCCGCAACCTCAGCAACAACACCAAGATCATGGGTTATCAATAGCATGGAAAGTTGAAAATCCTGTTTTAATTTTGCCAACAGATCCAGTATTTGCGCCTGAATTGTAACATCCAATGCGGTTGTCGGTTCGTCGGCAATCAGCAGTTTAGGGTGACACGACAGCGCCATCGCAATCATAACCCGCTGCCGCATCCCACCCGACAATTGGTGGGGATATTCACGAATACGTTTTTGAGGATCCGGAATTGAAACTTCATTTAACATCTCAACTGCTTTTAGCAATGCTGCTTTACGGCTGAGATGCTCATGCAGAATAATCGTTTCGCTTATTTGATCTCCAATGGTAAACACAGGATTCAAAGATGTCATTGGTTCCTGAAAAATCATGGAAATTTCCTTTCCCCGGATTTTTCGCATCTCCGATTCCTGCAATTTCAATAAATCCCGCTTCTGAAACAATATTTCGCCCTGTACCACTTTACCGGGCGGATCCGGAACCAGCCGCATAATTGAAAGACTTGTGACACTTTTTCCACATCCCGATTCACCAACAAGCCCAAGTGTCTCCTGAATATTTACATTGAAAAAGACATTATCGACTGCTCGAATTATTCCGTCCTCAGTATTGAAAACGGTTACGAGATCATTTACACGCAACAAGTCCGTCTGATGGTTTGCTGGTTGAATTTCCTGATAGGTCATGTTCACAGATTGTAAATGGTTGTAAATAAAGGTTCCATAATCATCAAAATCTACTTCAACGCTCATAGGGTGTCAAGCAGGAATAACCTAATATTTCCCGTTGACAGTACCGCCATACCTTGTTAGCATTGGAAAAGTTTTTCAGGGGGGTTATTTTGACTGACTTGAACGATAAACCCAAAAAATCTTTCAGGGAAAAACTCGTATCCTTCAGTGATGAGGTTTTCCGAAATTATATGATCATGCGACTTCGCTGGAAAATTTCTGCTCTCGAAAAAAGAAGATCTGCAGAGATCATTGATCTGGGAAACCGCACATTCAGACTCATTAAGCGAAAGCAACTTGAGATACCGAAAGTTGAGAATCTGGTTCGGACGATTGATAAACTGGAAACAGATATTGAAACGCTGGAGGAAAGACTGCGTGATATCATTATTCGAAGCGATCTTCCCAAACAGCTTACAACTGGAGAGGTTTCTGTCCAATCATCTGAAGATATAAAACCCGAAAGTAAACCTTCCCAAAAAATAAAAGATAAAATCATTCAGGAGCATCAGCAACCAGTTGTCAAATCAACAGAAACACCAAAAGAACCGAGTCAAGCAGAGCGTAAGGAAAAAACACCTCAAATTGACAAAAGATCTCCGGAGAAAGTGCAAACCGAAACTCTGAAAAAAGAAAAAACGGAACAGAATCAAAGGCCTGTGTCCGATACAGCAAAAGTAAAATCGAAAGAAAAAGAAAGTAAGGACGAGCCGGTGAAACAACCACCGGAACGTTTGGATAAATCCATGAATGAGCAATCCAAGTCCAAACCGGCTAAAACCACTAAAGAGAAAAATGTAGATCTCAGCGATTTGGAGGAGGCTGCAAAATAAAAACGGGGCTGTAGCGCAGTTGGGAGCGCATTTGACTGGCAGTCAAAAGGTCGAGGGTTCGAATCCCTCCAGCTCCAAATACCTTCCATAATTGGCACCTGGAGGTAAAAACACCTCCCGGTGCTTTTGTTTTAACTGTCAATTTTCAAAAACGAAAAAGTGGAGTTAGTTCGGGAGATGTGCCAATGGCAAATCAAAAACCATATCAGTTCCACCCTCGGGATTCTCTGTTGCATGAATATTTCCATCATGGGCTTCGATAACCATTTTACAAAATGTCAATCCAAGTCCTTTAGACGAATAGAGTTGATCTGCCGATTTCAATCGGATGAATTTATTGAAAATTTTGTCTCTTTGATCAGCAGGTATTCCCGGTCCCGTGTCACGAATGCATACAATAGCTCTGTTACTTCTAACATCGCAGGTGCAAATGACTTCAATATAACCGCAATCTGTTACTCTGCATGCATTATGGATTAAATTGTTCAATACTCGGCAAAGAAGGGCTTCATCGCATAAAACGTACAATGGGTCACGCTGAATGTCTGTGCGAAAACCAACATCTTTTTTCCTGAAAGTATCGTTGTTTTTCAGAGATGTTTCAACAATGTCTCCCAGGTTAAGGGAGGATCTTTCCAATATCAGTTCCTG